>JACRNJ010000032.1 GCA_016219285.1 Deltaproteobacteria bacterium | reverse complement strand
CTGCTTTATTATTGTTTTCAATGTCTATAGGGGTTTTTAATCTAATTAGCTCTTCTATGGTTTCTTCCTTTAACTTCATGGCAATATCGTTTATATTCACAATTCCCTTAGAAGCTATAGGGTTAACTACCTCCTTTTCATGATCAAACTGAAACACAACCCCTTTTGATGCTGAAAATGTCCCAATAATCATATATAAGGAAGACTTGATGACTCTATTGAAGTCTTTCTGAGATGTTAATCCCTCGCCTAGTTCAGCCAAGGCATCCAGATTAAAAAGCAATCTCTCCAGCCTCATATCTGTATTCTGCATACCATACCCTCCGTTTATATTTGGTGGATAAACGTAATTATAAGTTATTAGTCATCATATTTTTAACTGCTTCATCTTCTGTTGGAAATATAGGCACATATTTTGTAAGCCCAAGAATATCAAATATATTATGATTTGCCTTTTTTAGGCCAGAAAAGAAAAGAGTTCCTTCTTTATCTTTAATCTTTTCCATAATGCCTATTAAAATGGATATGCCAATGGAGTTAATCAACTCTGTATTGGCAAAATCTATAATAACCTTTTTTTCCCCTTTGTTGAGGAGTGCATCGCATGTGCTCTCTAATTCTTCACCCTCAATATCATTTAAATAATTATCCGTATAAATTATTACACACTCTCCCAATTCTTTAAAACTTGTGGATTTTCTATTCATTCTTGCCCTCCACAATTTTCTTTATATATTTAACCATTATCAGTTTGGTACCACCCTTCATCTTTTCAAATCTGACCTCATCCATAAGCTGCTTCATCAATAGTATTCCCCTTCCTCTTTTAGCAGACCCTCTATGTTTAACAAGGTCATCAGTTTCATGCTGAAGAGTAACATCAAAATCTTTACCTTCATTTTGGATATGCAGTGATAGTCTGTCATCGCCGACAATGAATTTGCAATAAACCTTGCCGTTTTTAACCCTGCTATGCTCAAAGGCATTTATACATGCCTCCACTAAAGCTGTTTTGATTTGTGTGATAGTATCATCATCAAGGCCAACATTTCTTCCAATCTCTTCTACAGCCTTAGCGGCAACAAGCTCAGCCTTTGCTGATACAGGTAAAATTATCTCGAACTCTTTGAGAGAAGCCAGCCCTCTGATATCGCGCGGCTTATCTGTATTATTGCTATCTTCAATAAGGTTCTTTAAAATGCGAAGCTGCGTCGCATCGGTTGTATACATACCCTCTGCGCCCAGTCTCTTTAATGCCTCTCCGGTAAATCCTTCCCTGCCTATCATCCACCTTATTACAGGAGCGGCCTTGATATCTCTCGCTATTATATTTAGCTGTCTTATAAAACTTTCTACATCTCCCGCATGTACGGCAGATGGCAGCTCCTTCACCCCTGCAACCCAAATAACCTCGTTCTCATCATCATACCTGCTGTTATTGAAACCATACGCAACAACTATTGATATGTCTTTATCTTTACGCTCATGCTTCGCATTATCAAAACAGCCTATTATCTGCGGCAAGAAGATTTTATCATCTTCTTTAATATCGCTTCCTTTCTCACAAATCTTTCCACTATATTTATATAAGAAATCCTGATTGCGAAAGAGGATTTTAGAAACTGCCTGGCCGTTAAATCTCTTTAGCAGCTCCAGCATATCTTCTTTGATTTTTTCCTTAATCTTCACTCCTTGAATATAAAAACCTTCCTTAAGTCTTTTTCTCACAATACTGATTTTAGCCTCATCTCTTGATTTTCCTTTAACCTCGGTTTCATAAAGGCAACAAATATAATCTTCTGTCACCTTATCGCCTGCCCATTTTATCAGGCCGCCGCTGGTTTCAAGCAAGGATAGCCTGCATAAACCAGATATGGTTTCTCTTATCTCTTCATTGCCCAATGGCATCTGTTCAATCATCTCTTCCTCTGAAATCCCATTCTGAGAGCCGATGCATATATGTAATAATCTTAGAGCATTCAATCTCTTTATTAATAAGATAGAATGGAGAGAAAAACCTATACTGCCATCCGCTAATTCTTCTATATATACATCCATTAAATCCTTTAGGGTTTCTAAATTTCTTCCTTGGTTTCTGGCAGCCGCCATAATACTCTGAATATAGGCAGGATTTCCTCCAACCTGTCTTGCTGCAACAGCAAGAACTTCTTTGTCACAGATTATATTATATTTTTTGCTCAGCGCCTCCATGAATTCAACAGAGAACTCTTCATTTAAACCGGACAGTTTCATTATTTTTATTGAATTTGGATGTATTTCTCTTTGAAATAATCTGGTTGTATATCCTGTTATCAAAAATGAGATTGCACCAGATAGCAAGGTTTTTAAGTATTCCTTTATTATGCCGTTTTTCCCATCCGCCAGACAGGTATTCTCAGTAATGTCAAAATCGTCCAGCATTAAAAATATAGGGGTGTTGTAATAAGCAATTGTATGATAAGGAGCGCCAATAGCATTTTTAAAAATGGCCATACGGTCGCCGTGTTTTCTGGCTTCACGATGCAGCACAAGCAGTCTGGAAAGACCAGCCAATTCAGTATCAGCAAGCAAGTGTTCCAATTTGTTCAGAGAGATGTTCTCAGTTACAATCGAAGGGTTCTTTGTTAAAAATGCAAAATATTGTTTTATGAAACCTCTTAGATAATCATCAGCAAAATCTTCTATAGTATAATCAGCCTTGAATTCATAATATATGGGCACTACATTGTTTTGGCCGCAGAAAAGCTTGTGGTATACCCTCTTCAACAGTTCTGTCTTTCCTATCCATTTTCCCCCAACCAGATAGATGCCATAAGGATGCTTTATGGAAGATATCGCATGTTGATAGAATTCTTCCATTTCACTGCTTCTGTTAAAGAATTCATTATCATGGGATATATCTAATATTATCTTATTGTCCATAGCTCACTATCTTGTTTTTACCTCCAGCCTTAGCAAGATACATTGCCTTATCTGCCTTGTCCAGAAGCTCTTCTATGCTTACTGCATCAGATGGGGCTTCGGCAATTCCGATACTCACTGATACTGATAACAAATGGCCGGCTGGAACATTGCTTCCTATAAACCTGATATCTTCTACATTCCTTCGTATCCTCTCTGCAATAACATATGAGTTTGCTTTATTAGTGTAAGGAAGGATTATGCTGAACTCTTCTCCACCAAATCGTGAAGCCACATCTATAGACCTTATTGCATCCTTTATGGCATAGGCAATTTTTTTTAATACCTCATCTCCTGCCAAATGACCGTATTTGTCATTAAATAGTTTGAAATCGTCTATGTCCAGCATAAAGAGTGTAAATGATTCGTTGTGCCGTTTAGAACGTTCTATCTCTTCAAACAGCCTTTCCTGAAAATATCTCCTGTTGAAGAGTTCAGTTAATGGATCGGTCACAGAAATCTTTTTTAGATCTTCTGCCATCCTGTAGTATGTTCCACATTCAAGCGCTATAGAGGCGTAAGATGAAAAGGAGGTTAAAAGCTTCAAGTCTTCTTCCGCAAAAACCTCGCCGGTTATCTTATCGGATATGTTGATTATGCCTATTGTGCGGGAACCTACCTTTAACGGCATGCTTACAAAGGATTTTGTTTTATATCTTGCTCTGTTTTTTCTGGCAAGAGATGCAAATTCAGACTCAATGTCTCTGACAATAACCGGAACCCCTTTTTCTATTACTGTCCCTGATATGCCTTCGCCGGTTTTAACCTTTATGTTTTCAAGTATGTTGATATCTATCCCTTTTGATGCCTTAATACTCCAGTCTTTATCTTCGTTGTCTAATAGCATAAGTGAACCCTGCTCTGCCCCAACTAGTTCAGTGGCTTGGTTTAGGATGGCATTATGCAGTTCTTCCTGCTCCAGCATTGGAGCAATTGCTTTATATACCTCTTCCATGGCGTCAAAGGTTTTAATTTTTTTCTTTATATACTGATCAGCCATCATCTCTTCCGATACAAAGGAAAGTTGGTTTGCCAAAAGGGCAAGAAGTTTGACGGAATCTATTGTCAGCTTAGTGTTAAATATAGATAAGAGCCCGAAAATATTATTTCCTGTTGCCATTGGGAAGATATCCACAGAAGTTATTCCTTGAGGCAGCCCCATGTTTTGAATATCAAGCATATTGCTGCAGTTCGCATGTCTTTTTGATGATAATATCTTATTAATAATGTCAAGAGAATCTGAGACTGTCCAGTCCGATATTGCGCTTTTTTTATGCCCAAAGGCAGCAACTGCGCGATAAATACCCTTTCCATGTCTCTCCATTATACATGCAGTATCTACATTAAAGAGCACAGTCATTGCGTTAAAGATATGCTGGTATATATTTTCTTGCCCCTCTTTTAATAGACCAGGAGTAGTCACATCTATGACGTTTTGCATATGATAGTATTTCTTCTCATAGAAACTCTTTAAATAAAGGCTCCTTAAGAAAGGGACTCCAATTTCTTTAATAATATTGGGTTTTGTAAAAAAGTGGTTAGGTTGGACTATCTTGAGCCTTTTTTCAATCTCATGTATTGTAACTTCATTCAGGCCGAAGCCGGCGGCCTTTTTTGTAAATTCCTTAAAGTCATCTTCGGACAGATAGACATGGCCGCCAATGATAGCCACAGATATTTGATTATTCAGAATTACAGGAATGACAAATATGTACTGATTAGTGTAACATTTATAGACATAAGGTTCCGCCCTTAGCACAGCCTTTGCTATAGCCTTTTTGTATGATTCTCTGTAAAACTCCCGCCCATTTACTGTTTCCTTTTTTATAAGCTTACATATGCTGTCTTCTCTGCTTGGAGGAGCAAGCAGAGAACCATCACTGCTGCAGATGGCTAGAGAAATATCTGAAAGATTGGAAAGATTATTTTGGAATTCATTCCAAATGGACAGGTCTATATATTCAGACAGTGTGATAGGGGCGCTATCTTTTACGTTATTTGCCTTTGTCATATCTATAATTTTCTGTCAGTTGAATACGACACTAACCTCCTTGCAATTATTGAGTTTTTAAACAAGCTCATAGTTTGCATAAATATAACATAAATGTTAAGAAACAACAATACCTACCCCTACCGCCGTAAAATAGCGATTGAAACACTCGCTATTTTACAAACTGGCGATTTCATAATCAGCGATAGGTCTATCCCAATTTTTGTAGCCTGCCCGACCCAACCTTCTGTTGGGTGCCCTATGGGCGTATCCCTGCTTAATAAAGTGCAGTGACAAGTTTAAAAAACGCCGATGAATCGGCAAGCTGCCTGTTTCCCCAAAAATCAAAGTATTTTTGGGTACCGCATGACTAGCTGCTATAACTACAATCTCTTTTTTTCATCCTCAATAGCCTTTTTAATCTTTCTTTGTATTATATTTCTCTTTAACTTACTCAATCTGTCAATAAACAGCATCCCGTCAAGATGGTCTATCTCGTGCTGCATGGCAATAGCAAGAAGCCCCTCTGCCTTTATTTCTATCTCCTTTGCATCCTTATCCAGAGCCCTTACAGTTATACTCTCAAATCTCTTTACATCTGCTGTAAAACCCGGAACACTTAAACAGCCTTCTTCGTACTTTATCTCCCCTTCATGCGCCGCTATATCAGGGTTTATAATGACAATTAGATTTTCACCTCTTTGATAATCCTCTTTCACTGGAACATCCAGCACCGCAACCCTTTTATCCGCGCCTACCTGTGTTGCGGCAAGACCGATGCCTTTTGCAAAATACATGGTATCTACCATGTCAGAGATAAGCCTTTTTATCCCTTCATCAATATTAGAGACAGGCTTGGCCTTTGTTTTGAGAAATGTATCGGGGTATTTCAGTATTTCTAATATAGACATAGGCTTATTATACAAAAAAGGCAAACATTAGAAAAGAAAAATAAGAATAGAAGCAAGCCTATTTCTCATTTCTATCTTCTCGCTTCTTACTTCTATCTTCTAGCTTCTTTCATATTGTAGTTGCCGGATCAACATCAATTACAAGCTTAACCTTGCCTTGTTTCTTATCTTCAAGTCCTCTTAAAATGCCTCTTATAAATTCGTGGAGAGATTTAGTGTCTTTGCCTTTTAACAATATTTGCCAGCGATATTTCCCCTTGAGCTTTGAAAGAAAGGCCTGCGCAGGCCCAAGCACAAGGATATCTGCTAACTGTAAACCATGAGCCGTCTTTTCCCTCTCACCTGACCACTGACCACCGGCCTCTGCTTTTATCAGATTCTCCGCAATCCTCTTCGCCTTTTTTGCAGCTATTTCCACATCCGCTTCTTTGTTTCCATCAAACCTTAAGATTGCAAGCCTTGAAAATGGCGGATATAAAAGCCCTTTCCTGCTCATCAATTCCTCTTCAAAGAAACCTTCATAGTCTTGTTTCGCCGCCATTCTGAGGCAAAAATGGTCAGGATTAAATGTCTGAACAATAACTTCGCCGGGGATATCCCCCCTCCCTGCCCTCCCTGCCGCTTGAATTATTAGTTGGAATGTCCTTTCAGAGCTTCTAAAATCAGGGATATTCAGGGAGGTATCGGCCGATACAATTCCAACAAGCGTAATATTCGGGAAGTGATGTCCTTTTGCAACCATCTGCGTTCCAACAAGCACATCAACATCCCCTTGAAGAACCGCATCCAGTATCTTCTGATGAGATCTCTTCTTCCTCGTAGTATCCCTGTCCATACGAGCAACCCTTGCCCCATGCATCATCTTTCGCACCTCTTCCTCCACCTGTTCTGTGCCGAGTCCTACAGGCTTGACTTGGCGGCCTTGGCATTTAGGACATACGTCAGGAATTGGCATAGACATATCACAGTAGTGGCATTTTAAAAGCCCTGCCCCTCGGTGCATGGCAAGTGATACACTGCAGTTCAAACATCTAAATGTATAGCCGCAGTCATTGCAGATTAAAAAATTCGAAAATCCCCTTCTATTCAGAAAGAGTATGGTCTGATAGCTAAGGCCCAGATTTTTTTGCATGAGGCTTTGAAGCCTTTCTGATAAATACTGTGACCTGTGAGTTGCAAGCTGTGAACTGGGATTTTTTTTTACTTCTTCCAACTTCTGACTTTTCAGACCCCTGTTCCCTGCCCCCTGCCCCCTGCCTTTTCTCATCGCCACAACCTCTATCTCAGGCATTGGCCTGTCTTCAATCCTCCTTGTCAGGTAAAGCGGCGTAATCTTGCCTTTTCCTGCATTATAAAATGTTTCAACAGACGGTGTGGCAGAACCAAGAACAACAGTCAAGTTGAACATCTTTCCCATCATAAGGCTGACATCCCTTGCATTATATCTTACGCCTTCTTCCTGCTTATATGAAGGCTCGTGCTCCTCATCAACAATGATAATCCCAGGTTTTTTCAGAGGCGCAAAAAGGGCTGACCTTGCGCCAACAACTATATCCACCTTTCCGTCTCTTATCCGCCTCCACTCATCATATCGCTCTCCATCTGAAAGACCGCTGTGCAGAACCGCAACCTTGCCAGGAAACATTGCGGTCAGATATCTAACAGGCCATAGTGTCAAAGATATTTCAGGCGCTAAAAATATGGCCTGTTTGCCAAGGGCTATAGCCTGCTCCATGGCCTTGAGATAAACAAAAGTTTTCCCGCTTCCTGTAACACCATAGAGAAGGAAGGGTGTAAAGGATTTACCTCTTAATCCCTGACATATCGCAGAAATGGCCTTCTCCTGCTCATCAGTGGGTTCATGCAATACGGCCTGCGGCATTGCATCTTCCAACGGATTCCTCAGGACTTTTCTTTGGGTCAAAAAGACCATGCTCTTTTGTTCCAGTTTTTTGACCGCTGAATCTATACCGCCGATTTTGCTTCTCAAAACTTTTAGCGCGGTTTCCCCATGTTCAGAAAGATATGCAATAATCTTTGCCTGAAGCGGAGACTTCGTGGGGTGCAGGATGTGGCGGGCGACCTCCGGGTGCGGATGTGGGATTTTCAAATCCGAAATCCCAAATCCGGAATTTTCAGAGGCAAGAGATACAAAGGCTTCTGTTTTCTCCCCTGTCTTGCCTCTGATTTTCAACTCCTCTCTGACAAGACCTGCATTCTTGAGCCCATTGATGGCGCTATAAATGGACTTGCCTTTGAACTTATTTAAGATGGAACCAAGAGAGATGCCTCTGTTATTACGAATCACATCGAATATACTGTCGGCTAAATTTGCTTTTTCTGGCCCCTGCCCCCTGCCCCATGGTTCCTCTTTCATACCCTGTTCTGTTGCATAAAAATACCTCTTACTTTTTATATTCATCCCCCCTGGACATATAAGACTTAACGTTTCTCCTATGGAGGCAAAATAGTAGGATGCCATCCACTGAAAAAATTTGAGCCTCTTTTCATCAAATATAGGCTCATCATCCAGCACATCAATAATATCTTTAATGCCTTTTACATCTGATTTGGCACGGAATCCAATGCAGAAGCCGGTTACAACCCTTTTCCCAAACGGCACAAGCACACGTTTGCCTACCTCAACCTGATTGGACAAATTAGCGGAAACACTGTAAATAAATGTCTTGTCCATGGGAAGTTCAACTGCGACATCTATGAATATTTTCTGCGGCATAGTTATAGTCAGCGACATAAATTTGTAGTCTGCCGATCCCGTTTAAATACATAACGGGACAAGTTTATCGGCGATTTTAAAATACGTCCATGGGGCGCCCAACAGAAGGTTGGGTTGGGCAAGCTGCAGCTACTTATTTTTATCGTCTACTATAGTTTAATTTTGGCAGTTGATTTTACCTGAAATATCTGCGAAAATCTACACAACCTATTAATGGACACTCTGAAAAACTCTTTTTATGTCATTCCCGCATGTTTTTAGCGGGAATCCAGTTCTTGTAAATTTAATGACTTATGGATGCCCGATAGAAGCATTCGGGCATGACAATTTTAAAAAAGGTAGTTTTTCAGAGGTTCCTAATCTCTATTCGGAGGCTTGAAATGTCAAAAAGAAAATCTCAGGGCGAGCATGATTCAATGATAGAGTTTTTGGCAGACGCTTTGTATGGACGAAACCTAACTGATGTGCAAGCAGATATTTCCGGATACAAAAAACCACCTCTCATTACATGGCCTGGGACTGACAAAAGATATGTTCCGGATGTAACCGCATGGGACGGAGAACAACAGCTTATATATGAGATTGAAACTGCTGATTCCATTACAGATCCGCACACAGAAGACCAATGGAAACTATTCGCCGACTACGCTCAACGCAATAATGCGCTTTTTTATATAGCTGTGCCGCCTATGGCTATGGGAGCCGCAAGAAAAAGGCTCAAGGAACTTGCTTTAAATGCGCAAGTGGTTTCGGTCCCATAGTCTTTGATGAGATATTGAGCCGATTGCATTAAAAAAGTTCACGCTCAAAAATGTCTCAGATGCGAGGAAGGACAAGGGATTGAACCGCAGCATACTTTTAGGTATGTGAGGATTCAAGCCCGCAGTTCTGACAAAGCAGATGAGCGTTTTTCAGCGTGAACCACATCAAATACCGTATTTCCTCAGTATAATCTTAAGGTCTTTTTTAATCTTTGCAGGTATCTTCTTCTTGTCGGTAATCACTGCATATTTCATTGCTGTTGCGCATTTGCATGTCCTCTGGTCTGCTATGTTCAAAACAGCCTGTTTTATTATTGCCTTTGCTGTTGCCACATTTTTCTTCAGGGTGTCAAGAATCATTTCCACTGTAACTGATTCCTCTGTTTCATGCCAGCAGTCATAGTCCGTAGAAAGCGCCAGGGTTGCGTAGCATATCTCTGCCTCTCTGGCGAGTTTTGCTTCAGGTATGTTTGTCATGCCTATAACATCCACTCCCCACTTTCTATAGATTTTAGACTCTGCCCTTGTAGAGAACTGCGGCCCTTCAATGCATATATATGTCCCGCCTTTATGGATGGCGGCGCCAACACCCTGGCCAGCCTCATATATAACACTGCTCAGATTGGGGCAGACCGGGTCTGCAAACTCTACATGCCCAACCATACCGTTTCCAAAAAATGATGATGCCCTTGCCTTGGTTCTGTCAAAGAACTGGTCAACCACTACAATATGGCCCGGCTTAATATCCTCGCGCATGCTGCCAACTGCCGAAACAGATATTATCCACTCCACGCCGAGCTTTTTCATGCCGTATATATTTGCCCTGTAGTTTAGTTCAGAAGGCAACAGCCTGTGCCCCCTGCCATGCCTCGGTAAAAACACCATCTTTACATCTCCGAGTTTACCCACCATATACGCATCAGATGGATTGCCAAAAGGCGTCTTTACCTTAATTTCTTTAACGGCTCTGAGTCCTTCCATCTCATAAAGTCCGCTGCCTCCAATAACTCCGATAACCTTTTCTGACATCTATCCCCTCCATATAGTCAGCGACATAAATTTGTAGTCTGCCTATCCCGTTTAAATACATAACGGGACAAGTTTATCGGCGATTTTAAAATACGCCCATGGGACACCCAACAGAAGGTTGGGTCGGGCAAGCTACATCTACTTATTTTTATCGTCCACTATAATAAATTTTTTGTCTATCTTTGCTAACATTTTTTAAGATTAAGGTCAAGATGAAACTGGGATGTGTATATAATTCCTCCTTGCCCGTATCCAAAAAATGTGATTTAATCAGAGCATTTTACAGTTACGCAATTATACTGGAATCAGGGTCAATTTTCTTATTTATGGCATCCAAAGGAAAAATACACGCGTTGCGTCTATTCTCCAAAATTGGCGGTGTGGACGCAATGCGGAAATAAACGAGTGGCGGCGATGCCATGTGAACATTGTCGTGTTACAAACATTTTGACAAAATTTAGAATTATTTGCAGACCTTTGACTAGATTTGAAGCAAAATTTGCAACGGACAAAAAATGACTGTAAAACAGAAAAAAAATATCGCTCTAATACCTTATTACGACACGGACTACGGACAAGCATTTCTTGGCGACAGCCTGGAAATAATGAAGCAACTACCCGACAGTTCCGTTAATCTCATACTGACTTCGCCACCTTTTGCACTGACACGACAAAAGGAATACGGCAACAAACTGGAAGAACATTACATTGGCTGGTTTTTACAGTTCTCAAAAGAGTTTCATCGTCTGCTTAAAAATGATGGCTCACTTGTAATTGACTTAGGGGGTGCATATTTACCTGGACATCCTGTAAGAAGCATTTATCAATATGAATTACTTGTGCGACTTTGCCGAGAGCAAAACTTTTTTCTTGCACAAGAGTTTTTTCATTACAACCCTGCACGGCTACCAACACCCGCCGAGTGGGTAACAGTTCGCAGAATAAGAGTTAAGGACAGTGTTAATGTTGTTTGGTGGCTTTCAAAATCGGAATATCCAAAATCGGACAACAGAAAAGTTTTGAAGCCATACAGCGACAGCATGAAAGCTCTTTTGAAAAATGGCTACAAAGCACAAATGCGTCCAAGCGGGCACGACATTTCTGAAAAATTTAAAACGGATAATGGCGGGGCAATTCCACCAAACCTTTTGGGACTTGCAAACACTGAGAGCAACAGCCAATATATGAGGCGTTGTAAAGAATTAGAAATAAAATCACACCCCGCAAGATTTCCGAAGGACTTTGCGGACTTCTTTATCAAGTTCACAACAAACAGGGGGGATTTAGTCCTTGACCCTTTTGCCGGTAGCAATACGACTGGCTATGTCGCTGAGTTGCTTAATCGGAAATGGATAGCAATAGAAATAAACGAACCATATTTAGAAGGAAGTAAAATCCGTTTTGAAGAAGAACATGACCTTTTCTATTCAGAGCATAAACTAAATGACAAAGCACAGAAAGTATGACTTACTTGATATTATCGTTCAATCAATAAACGATAGCGGTTGGAATGTGCTATATGTTGGCGACATTTCAAACCATCCTTTTGTCATCAAAATTTACAACAATGAAGAAAGTTATTTACTCCGAATTTATATTTGGAATTTAACTCACGGGGGTGGTACAGCAAGACCAAAAGACGAGTATCGTATTCAAATTACGGGCGCTGACCATTTTGAACAAAAAGAAGGTGAGAAAACATTAATACTTGGCTGGTGGAGTGAAGTTGGCGTTTTCGCGGGTTTTGATTATACGAAACACACTGGAAAACTTGGCTTTTCGCCATCAATGCAAATCAGAGAGGAATTTCTGCGTAAAGCCCTCATCAATGGTTTCTCCCCTTGCGACAAAGGCAATGGAGAAATTGCAACTGCATTTCGTCCTGATTTTTTTGTGAACTATGTTCAGAGTTTAGAACAACTACACAGCTTCGGAGTTTCCACAAAAGACTTCAAGGTTTTAGCGGAAGTTTCAGACCAGCCTCTTGAATTAAACGCAGAACTTATTCAGCAAGTAAGCAAGCAAAGGCAGACAGCGGTTATTCAGTTAAGCAAAAAACTTCGCGATACAAGTTTCAAGACAAGAGTTTTGACAGCATACAGCAACAAATGTGCATTTAGCGGAATGCAGTTGAAACTTGTTGACGCTGCTCACATCGTTCCTGTTAACTACAATGATTCAACTGATGACACAGCGAACGGCATATCACTTTCGGCTTTATATCATCGTGCATACGACAAAGGACTTGTAACTTTCAATGAGCAATATCAAATCATCGTGAATACAAACGAAATGAAAAAGCTCAAAAAAATTGGCTTTGATGGTGGAATGGACAGGTTTATGAAAGACCTACGACCAATCATAAATGTTCCGCCAGCAGTGAACGACAGACCGAATATTAATTTCATCAGAGAAGCAAACAAACTTAGAGGGTGGAAGATTTAAAAATAAAAAGCGCAGCAAATAACAATGGCTTGCTATTATGCGGGCTGCCAAGCAATGCGACAGTTGGTGCGGTTTCCAGAGTTTTTTTCGTGGGACAATTCCGTAGCAGTTAATCCCACACAGCGGCAAGCCCCAAACCGTTAGCGGAAATGCCCGAATAAAAGAGTTGTAATGAAGATTCGTGATATTACAAAATTGATTGAGGCAGATGGTTGGTATAGCGGCGGTAAAATTTAAAGAAAACAGGGAACAAAATTATCCTTTCTTTTTATAATATTTCCTTCCTTTCAAGGCCTCCGGCAGATACTCCTGCTCTATCTTTGCGCCTTCATAATTATGGGGATACTTATAGCCTTTTCCATATCCAAGTTCTTTCATAAGCCCTGTGGGCGCATTTCTTATATGATGGGGAACCGGCAAAGCGCCTTTTTTCTTCACATCCTCCAAGGCTTCAAGATATGCCAGATATGAAGCATTGCTCTTGGGCGCTGTTGCAAGATAGGTAACGCCCTGGGCAAGGGGAATCCATGCCTCAGGCATACCCACAAAATCCACTGCATCTTTTACAGCAACGGCAACAGATATGGCATTGGGGTCTGCATTGCCAATATCCTCTGAGGCAAATATAACCATTCTTCTGACAATAAACAAAGGAGCTTCACCTGCCTCTAACATCCTTGCAAGCCAGTAAAGGGCTGCATCAGGGTCGCTTCCCCTCATGGATTTTATAAATGCAGATATTATATTGTAGTGATCCTCGCCGCCTTTATCATACAAAATGGCCATCTTCTGAACAGCTTCCTGCATTATCTCCAGGGTAATCCTGCGGCTGTTATCCTTATCCGGCTGAGCCTGCCCCCGAATGCCTCTATCGGGGGTTATCATAACAGAGGCCTCCAATCCATTGAGCGCAGCCCTTGCATCACCCTGGGAATAATCGGCCAGAAAATCAAGGGCGTCTTCACCAAACGAGACATTGAGATTTCCCATGCCCCTTTCCTTATCCTCAATGGCCCTTTTGATGATAATTTTTAGATCCTCGGACACAAGCTGTTCAAGGACCAGAACCTTGCATCTGGACAAAAGCGGGGCATTAACCTCGAAGGAAGGGTTTTCTGTTGTAGCGCCGATTAAGGTTATGGTGCCATCCTCCACATAATGGAGAAATGCATCCTGCTGTGCCTTGTTAAACCTATGTATCTCATCTACAAAAAGGATTGTCCTGCGGTTGCGGAGCCTTAACTCACCCTTTGCCTCATCTATTACCGCCCTTATATCCTTTACCCCTGAAAGCACTGCCGAAAAAGATACAAAATTTACGCCCGATGCCTCAGCAATAATATTGGCGAGGGTTGTCTTGCCGGTACCCGGAGGCCCCCAGAGGATTAAAGATATGAGTCCCTTTTTATCTATAAGCCTTGTTATAAACCTTCCTGCTCCCAGCAAATGCCTCTGGCCAACAACCTCTTCTCTATTCCTTGGCCTCATTCTGTCTGCCAGAGGGCTTGTTTTGCTTTCTTCCCTCTTAATCTTTTTTTCAAAAAGTTCCATAATAGCTTTCAATATACTATAGAATCAAAAAGAGGGCAAATAGGTAATACTTCCTGAATCCTATCAGGTTTTTGGCCTTCTCCACAAGATAGACATTGATTTTTGGGGCTCCTTTATAATCTTCTTTATAATCTTGACAGCCCTATAATTCCACCTTATTATATCGGAGATAAAAAACGTTATCCGTGACCGTATCCCGTGTCCGTAGAAACAAATGCAGCTTTTATACGGACACGGACAACGGACACGAAACACGGTATTTTTGGAGGTTCAATGTCACAGGAAAAGATTCCGGTTTATATTGAAGACGAGATGAAAAAATCATATCTTGGCTATGCAATGAGCGTCATTGTGGGAAGGGCATTGCCTGATGTGCGGGACGGCTTAAAACCTGTTCACCGGCGAATTCTTTATGCCATGCATGAGATGGGCGTTGAATGGAATAAGCCATACAAAAAATCTGCCCGTGTGGTTGGAGATGTAATCGGCAAATATCATCCGCACGGAGATACAGCAGTATATGATGCAATAACAAGGATGGTGCAGGATTTCTCCCTTAGATATCCTCTCATAGACGGTCAGGGCAACTTTGGCTCTGTTGACGGAGATTCGCCTGCTGCTATGCGATATACGGAAGTCAGAATGTCAAGGCTTGCCGGCGGGCTTCTGGCTGATATAGAAAAAGAAACCGTTGACTGGGGTCCAAACTATGATGACTCTTTAAAAGAACCGCTTGTCATGCCTGCCGCCTTCCCCAATCTGCTGGTGAACGGCTCATCAGGCATTGCCGTGGGCATGGCAACGAACATGCCCCCTCATAACCTTTCAGAGGTAATAGACGGCATCATACATATCATAAATAAACCCGACGCAACCATCAAAGAACTGATGAAATTTATTCCAGGCCCTGATTTCCCGACCGCAGGTTTTATCCACGGAAGGGAAGGGATTAAGGCCGCGTATGAAACAGGCAGGGGCATTATACAGATGCGTGCAAGGGCATCAATTGAAAAAAATCCGAGGACAAACAGGCAGGCAATTGTCATCACCGAAATCCCCTATCAGGTCAATAAGGCAAAGCTGATTGAAAAGATTGCCGAACTGGTAAGGGATAAGAAGATTGAAGGCATTTCAGATATAAGGGATGAGTCTGACAGGGACGGAATGAGAATTGTTGTTGATTTAAAAAGGGATGAAGTTGGAGAGGTTGTCCTCAACAATCTGTTTTTGCATACTCAGATGCAAGGCACCTTCGGCATAATAAATCTTGCCATTGTGGATGGCCAGCCGCGTGTTTTAAACCTCAAGCAACTTCTTCAGCAATTTGTGCGGTTCAGAAAAGAGGTTGTAACACGCAGGACAATCTTTGAACTTAAAAAGGCCAGGGAAAGGGTGCACATATTAGAGGGATTGAAGATTGCATTAGACAATCTTGATGCTGTCATAACCCTGATACGAAAGAGCAAGGGTCCGCAAGAGGCCAAAGAAGGCCTGATGAATAAGTTTAAGCTCTCCGAGATTCAGGCACAGGCAATCCTTGATATGAGACTACAGAGGCTCACTGCGCTTGAGAGAGAAAAAATAGTTGAGGAATATAAGGAAGTTTTAAATCTGATAAAAAGGCTTGAGGAAATACTGGCAAGTGAAAAACTTCTTATAGAGGTCATTGTCAATGAGCTTAAGGAGATTAAAAAACAATTTGGCGATGAAAGGCGAACAGAGATTATTGAAAAGACCGGAGAGATAACCATGGAAGACATC
The DNA here is from genome assembly GCA_016219285.1 of Deltaproteobacteria bacterium. Classification (GTDB taxonomy): domain Bacteria; phylum Desulfobacterota; class GWC2-55-46; order UBA9637; family UBA9637; genus JACRNJ01. The sequence continues at coordinate 80,615 of JACRNJ010000032.1, read as the reverse complement.
ATTGCCGAAGAGGACATGATGGTGAACATCAGCCACGGCGGATACATCAAGAGAAATCCGACAAGCCTGTTCAGAACACAGAGACGCGGAGGCAAAGGCAGGACAGGCATGACGACAAAGGAAGAAGACTTTGTGGAAAATATGTTTGTTGCCTCTACCCACAGTTACATACTCTTCTTTACAGACAAGGGCAAGGCGTATTCACTCAAGGTCTATGACATCCCTCAGGCAGGCCCCGCCGCAAAGGGCAAGGCCATTGTAAATCTCTTAAATCTTTCTCAAGGCGAAAAAATGACTGCATTTCTTTCGGTCAAGGAATTTACCGAAGGTAAATTTATTGTTATGGCCACTAAGCACGGTGTAATAAAAAAGACGGATTTGACAGTCTTTGCCAATATCCGCTCCGGCGGCCTGATTGCGCTTGGATTGGATGAAGGGGATGAGCTCATCGCAACGCGGCTTACCGACGGCTCTAAAGAAATATTCCTCGGCACAAGAGATGGCCAGGCAATAAGATTCAATGAATCGCAGGTAAGAGACATGGGAAGGATTGCAAGAGGGGTGCGGGCAATAAAACTCGGCAAAGGAGATGCGGTTGTGGCAATGGAGGCGCTTGAGGAAAACAGAACCATCCTGACCGTAACCGAGAGGGGATATGGCAAGAGGACGGAAACAGAAGAATACAGGAGCCAACTCCGCGGGGGCATGGGCATAATAAATATCAAGGTTACGGAAAAGAACGGCCCTGTGGTCGGCATTGCACAGGTAACTTCTGAAGATGAACTCATGATTACTACCGATATAGGCAAGATCATCAGAATCGCCATGAAGGGCGTATCGGTCATCGGCAGAAATACGCAGGGCGTGAAGCTGATAGATGTTGAAAAAGAAGAACGGGTAACAGGCATCGCGCCGATTGCGGAGAAAGAGGAAGAGGAGGAGGAATCTTAAATGCAAAATGCAAATTGCAAATTGCAAATTGTAAATTGTAAATTACAAAACTTAAAGTCTTTTCCTTTAAATTTGCATTTTCCCCTTTGCATTTTACAACTTGCAATATGTATTTTTCTTTTATCCTGCTCCCAGGACCACACCCTTCCTGCTTATGAAAAGGCAGAAGAACTTTTCGGCCAACGCGCATATGTAAAGGCTATTGCGAGGTACAGTAATATTGTAACCAAATATCCGGAAAGCCAGTATGCCTCTGCAAGCCAGTATAAGATTGGCCTTATCTATAACCTTTATCTAAAGGATGTTAAAAAGGCCATGAATGCATATGCGACATTGATGCTGTTGTATCCAAACAGCAAAGAAATAGTACTGGCAAGGCAGGATATAGCGGAGATATATGTTAAAAGTGGCAATTATAGAAAGGCAATAGGGGAATATCAATGGCTTATAAAAAATACAGGCGGGGCCCTGAGCGACAATTTTCAATATCAGATAGCAATGGCATATCTTAAACTCACTGACATCAAACAGGCAAGGATTGAACTTCAGGAAATTATCAAAAACTCTCCGTCTTCTGAGCTTGGCCCTAATGTTTATTATGAGATGGCAAACACCTATTACATGGAGGGTAATTACAAAGAGGCTATAAAGGCATACGAACTGGTATTTTCATCATATCCAAACAGCCAATACGCTTATGAGGCGCAACTCGGCAAGGCCGTCTGCATTGAAGAAACAGGAAACCTTGCAGAGGCAATAGGGCTTTATAAGGCATTGGAAAAAAGCTATCCCAACCCTGGTGTCATAAAGATAAGATTAGATGCAATAGAGGCAAGAGAGAAAAAGAATACGCCGATGGCGCTTAAGGAGAATTGACATGGAAAAGATTTGCGTTCTTGGCGCCGGAAGCTGGGGAACAACCCTTGCCAATATACTGGCTGAGAAAGGTTTTGATATAAGCCTCTGGATAAGGGAAGAAGAATTATATCATATCGTACTGAAAACGAGAGAGAATGCCTTTTTTCTGCCCGGTATAAAGCTTGCCCAAAATATAACACCTGCAAATTCTATAGAAGAGGCTGTAAAAGGCAGGGCTGTTGTCGTATGCGTGGTTCCGTCTCACGGCGTAAGAGACGTATTCCAAAAAGCAGCCGTTATCTTGCCTAAAGATGCAATAGTCGTGAACGCATCAAAGGGGATTGAGCAGGAAACCCTGCTAACCGTATCTCAGATTTTAAAACAAACCCTTCCGAAGGCAATGCATAAAAATCTATCCGTGCTTTCAGGGCCGACCTTTGCAAAAGAGGTAAGCCGGAAACTCCCGACCGCTATTTGTGTTGCATCTAATAAAAAGGCGGCGGCGGAAAAGGTGCAGAAGCTCTTCAACACCAGCTCCTTCAGGGTTTACACCAACAACGACATGCTCGGCGTAGAACTCGGCGGCGCGTTAAAAAATGTCATCGCCATATCGGCCGGCATATCCGATGGGCTGGGGTTGGGCATGAATGCAAGGGCGGCGCTAATAACCAGAGGGCTTGCTGAGATGTCAAGGCTTGGCATAAGCATGGGCGCTGACGCCGCAACATTTGCAGGGTTATCCGGGCTTGGCGACCTTGTTCTGACATGCACAGGCGAACTTAGCAGAAACAGGTCTGTCGGCATATTGATAGGAAAGGGGATAAAACTTCCTGACATTCTGTCGGAGATGAAAATGGTGGCAGAAGGCGTAAAAACCGCAGAAGCGGCGTATGCGCTTGCTAAAAAGCATGGTGTGGAAATGCCGATTACAGAGCAGGTATACCGCGTCCTGTATGAAAATAAATCGCCAAAGCATGCAGTTATGGATTTGATGACAAGGAGATTGAAGGAAGAGTGATATGATTTACGAATTACGAATTACGAATTACGAATTAAAAAATCATAAATCTAAAATCGTAAATCTAAAATCTAAAATCCTGTTACTGCTTACTGCCTACTGCCTACTGCCTGCTGCTATTTTTGCGGAACAAAAATCTCTCACTATTGCCGCCGCCAGCGACCTTTCTTTTGCATTAAAGGAAATAGCCAAACAATTTGAGATAAATACCGGCACGAGGGTTGTACTGTCATTCGGTTCCACAGGCATGCTTGCCAGGCAAATAGAAAACGGCGCCCCATTTGATATTTTTTTTGCTGCCAACGAAAAATATATTGATGAATTAAAAAACGGCGGGCTCATTATTCCAGATACACAAAAACTGTATGCCCAGGGCAGGATCGTTCTGGCTGCGAATAAAACATATGGGATAAACGCAAAAAAACTTGAAGACCTCCTTGACCCGTCTATTAAAAAGATTTCTATTGCCAATCCAGACCATGCGCCTTATGGCATTGCCGCAAAAGAGGCACTGCTAAAACTTGAATTATGGGATAAACTTAAACCCAAACTTGTTTATGGCGAAATTATAAGACAGGCATTGCAGTATCTCCAGACAGGAGATGTGCCTGTTGGCATTATTGCATTATCGGTTGCCAATGTGCCTGAAATAACCTATACACCTATTGATAATATCCTTCATAACCCTATCAATCAGGCGGCGGCTGTGATAAAAAAGACAAAGGCTGAAAAAGAGGCAAGGGAATTTATACACTATGTAACCAGCCCTATAGGCAGGCCAATCATGAAAAAATACGGTTTTCTTCTGCCGGGAGAATTTTAATGATAGACTTATTCCCACTATACCTTACCTTAAAGGTTTCTTTTGTTGCCACCTTTTTTTCCATAATTATAGGGCTTTGTCTGGCATGGCTCATGGCGAGAAAGGAATTTTTTGGAAAAGGAATTCTGGATGCCCTTGTTATGCAGCCCATTGTTATTCCACCGACTGTTCTTGGATATTACCTTCTTGTGCTTCTTGGAAGGTCAAGCCCGTTCGGAAGGATTCTTGAAGATACATTAGGCATAACCCTTGTATTTACATGGAAGGCGGCCGTAGTTGCGGCATTTGTAGCCTCTCTGCCGCTATTTGTGAGACCGGCAAGGGCTGCAATTGAAGGGGTGGATAAAAATCTGGAAAATGCGGCAAGGCTTCTGGGCAAAACAGAGTGGGCGGTATTGAAGACCATAACAATTCCTCTGGCCTGGAGAGGAATAGCGGCGGGCAGCATCATAGCATTTGCAAGGGCGACAGGCGAGTTCGGCGCAACACTTATGGTTGCAGGAAATATCCCAGGCATGACCCAGACCATCCCTATTGCCATATACGATGCGGTTCAAATGGGAAATACAAGTTTGGCAAACATCCTTGTAGGAATTATAACGCTGTTTTCGTTTTCAGTTATTTATTTTGTAAATAGATTTACCAAAGGCAGGTATTAGGGATTTACTATTTTAGATTTATGATTTTAGATTTTAAATCGTAATTCGTAATTCGTAAATCTACAATTTTTTTATGTCTCTTTCCTTTCATCTCAAAAAGCATTTCCGCGACTTTTCAATTGATATAGCGTTTTCCATTGAGGAAAACATGGCTGTTGTGTTTGGCCCATCAGGCGCCGGCAAGAGCCTCTTGTTAAATTTAATCTCTGGCATTATAAAACCTGATGAAGGTTTTGTGAGAATTGAAGGCAGGGAAATTTTTAATTCTGCAACCGGAATAAATATTCCCATAAGAGAGAGAAAGATAGGCTATCTTTTTCAGGATTATGCCCTTTTCCCGCACATGACTGTTTTTGAGAATATAGCTTACGGCATAAGCCATGAACCTAAAAATAAGAGCAAGACAAAAGTAGAAGAACTTCTTGACCTCATGCGGCTTGGCGGGCTTGAACACAGATTTCCAAAGGAGCTGTCGGGCGGGCAAAAACAGAGGGCAGCCCTTGCAAGAACGCTTGCAGCAGAACCAAGTATACTGCTTCTGGATGAACCGTTTTCAGCCCTTGACTATCAGGTCAGGGAAAAGCTCAGGGCAGACCTGTTGCTCATACATCAGAAATACCCGATAACAACACTCTTTGTTACCCACGACCTTGAGGAGTCATTTGTTATGGGGGAAAATATAGCCATAATAAACAACGGCAGGCTTGAACAGTTCGGCGCAAGGGAAGATGTATTTTATAAGCCAAAGACTAAAAATGTCGCAAGGTTTTTGGGGGCAAGGAATATCTTTAGCGGCATAATTGTTTCTCTGTATGAAAAAGCAGTGGCAATAGAAAACCCCGATATTGGAGAGATTAAGGCATTGCTCCACCATGAAGAGCAGCGCATGACTGTTGGAGAAAAGGTGACATTTGGAATAAGGCCTGAAGAGATTATGATTATAAGACCCGACAAGCCGATAGACAAAAAGGTGCAGGATAATCTGTTGGAAGGCGAGGTATTGACAACCCTTGGTAAAGGGGCGAGCCATACCATTTATTTTAAGGTAAGAGACAGAGACGCAACCATTAAGATAGAAATCCCAAACTTCGCATATAGAAAGCTTAAACTCAGCAAAGGCAAAACCATAACAGTATCTTTGAAAAAAGAGAGTATCTGGATAATACCTGAAAGGCAGGCGAAAGGCTGATGGCTTAAGGTAAATTTATCTTCTTATACATTCCGCCCCTCTATCCATGCTCGGATATATTTTTATATCTTGCATGTTGTTTTATGACAAAACACAAATCCCATGTTTTTCACGTTCTAAAAAAACTTGACAAATATTGAAAATGATACTCAATATCACCATATAAAAACAAAGTCTGTTTTTTTAAGTTATTGCGCACTCCATCCGATTCTGCTATGAGGTGTAAAATCACAGTTCACCAAAAAATTCATTACCCTCTCGTATAAATTCCTTACCTTGGCTGCATGGCTCAGATAATCTTCAAGAAGTTTTGCGCCGGCACCCTCACCTTTGTAACCAAGCCTTTTCGCAAGGATAAGAAGTTCTCTGGAATCCTTTACAATCTCGCCTTCTGCCCTGTTTTGCACAATCCTCAAGCGGTTTTCCAGCAGTCTGTAGAAATTATAAGCATTTATGAGAATCTCATAATCCGTTTTTGAGATTATGTCAATATCTTTTAATGCATGTATTGCATCAGCAGTGTTTGGTTTTCTTATAGATAGTTTTTGCCTGCCGAACTTTAACTGAAGAACCTGAACAGCAAACTCCACATCTACAAGCCCTCCCTTTCCAAATTTGATATTATACTTTCCAAAATCTTCTTTAGCAATCTCCGCCTCCATCCGTTTCCTAATCCGATAAAGTTCTTTCAAATCCTCATGATTTGGCGCTGCTGCGTATATATGTTTTTGTATTTCATCTAACACCTTAGCCCCGAACTTATCGTCCCCTGCAGCAAATTTTGCCTTGAGCATGGCCTGCTTTTCCCACATATGAGCGGTTTCCTTATGGTATTTTATAAAGGTATCCTCGGATATGACAAGGGGGCCTGAGCTGCCGGATGGCCTGAGCCGCGCATCAATTTTAAAGGCAACCCCTTCCCTGGTAATGATTGACAGGGTTGATATAATGCGCTGCGACAACTTTGCAAAAAACTCGTGATTTGATATGACCTTCGGCCCTGAAGTTTCTCCGCCTTTTGAATAGATAAAGATTATATCAAGGTCCGAGCTGTAGATGAGTTCCTCGCTGCCCATCTTGCCAAGGGCAAGGACGGCAAACTGAGCATTTTCACCATCGTCTTGTCCGGGAGTGCCGAATCTTTTTTTCAACTCCAGCAATGAAATCTCATATGCCTTGATCAGACAAACGTCTGCGAGACAGGTAATCTGCCTCGAGACCTCTGCCGGTTTTAGTTCTTCAAATATGTCATGTATCCCTATCCTTAATATCTCGCCATTTCTGAACCTCCTTATACAATCCAGATGTTCTTCATGGTCTGCAGCCGCATCAAGCATTGCTGAAAGTTCTTGCAGAAGCTCTTGTTTATTCTTGAATGGCTTGTTTAATTCAGGCGAGAGAAGGGTATCAATATTTTCAGGATGCTCAATGATTGCCATTGACAAAAATATGCTTGTGCCAAATAATTTGACGAGCAGCTCCATTACCTTCCTGTTTTCTGCAAGGAGCGAATAGAAGGTGGTTCTTGCGCCGATGGCGGAAAGAAATCGTTCAAGGTGATTAAGTGCCATGTCCGGGGCAGGGGACTCCATAATGCAGGTCAGGAGAAACGGGGCTATCTTTTTTAAAAGCATCTTTGTCCTGACAGGAAAGTGTGCAAAGGGAGGCCCGTCTTTTAAGAGCTTAAGGTTTTCATAGGCAGCTTCCGGCTCATGGAAGCCGGATTGAGATAATCTTGAGACCACTTCCTGCTTATCTAAACTTTCGCCAAGGATAAGGATCACATATTTTGATATTTTTTCATCCAGATCCTTTGAAGCCTTGAAAAAAAGCGTGTTGTATATCTCATGCACAATGTTGGTCTGTTTTTTATATTCGTCCCGGAATTGTTCCGCCGCGCTTATCTTTCCCCCTGCTTCAAGTGGAGTGGGCGAAGCGGTATCTTCAAATCCAAGCATTCTGGCAAGCCTTTCTATCTCCCCTGCCTTTGATGGAATTACCTGTGTCTGCCTCCCTTCCACAATCTGAATCCTGTGCTCTAAATTTCTTAAAAATATATATGCATTGCTTATTGCAGATGCATCTTGTTCATTAATGTATCCCTTTTGTTTTAGTAACTCTATAGCACGGAGGCTGTTCTTCTCCCTGATAGCCTTATCCTTTCCTCCGTTTATAAGTTGAATAGCCTGAACAAAGAATTCTATCTCTCGTATTCCTCCAACCCCTAATTTGACATCAACTGCATCGGGGGCTGCCCGCAGCAGGCTTACGTCAATCTTTTCCTTCATGCCCCGTATCTCTTCAATAGCCGTAAAGTCAAGATATCTGCGGTAGACAAAGGGCTCAATCATACTTAAAAATGCCTCTCCGAGTTTTAAGCTTCCTGCAACAACCCTTGCCTTTATCATAGCTGCCCGCTCCCATGCCTGCCCCCATGATTCGTAATAAATCTCTGCGCTTCTGATAGAGTTGGCAAGGTCGCCGCCCTTTCCCTCAGGCCTGAGATTCAAATCAACCCTGAATACAATTCCATCCTCTGTCACATTACCTATGATTTTTGTTATCATCTCTGAGAGTTTTACATAAAAGGCATGGAGTGATATTTTGTTATTAAATCCCCCCATCCCCCCTTTAGTAAAGGGGGGTGAGGGAGGATTTTCTATTCCGGATGTTTCCCCCTTGTCAGAGGAATATATATAGATAATATCAATATCTGAGTTAAAGTTTAACTCCCTGCCGCCCAGCTTTCCCATTCCTATGACTGCAAATTCTGATTCCACATCTTTGTCGTCAATATCTTTGTAGAGAGGCGTCCCGTATTCTGCCTTGAGTTGTTTGAGGCAAAATCTGTATGCAATCTCAAGGCATGCGCTTGCAAGGTCGGACAGTTCCAATGTTGTTTCTTGCATGGACGCCAGTCCAAGAATATCTCTTGTCCCTATCCTCAGATACTCCTTTTGTTTGTAAAGACGAAGCGCCGTGGCAGCAGAGTTAAGATTGGAGAGGTTTTGAGCCTCCATTTCTAATTCTTTGAGAAAAAGTGTTATATCCTTTTTCTTATAAAGGCCTTGTTCTAAAAAAAGCTGCTCTGCATAGATAAGATTGGTTACAATAGTATTTGATAAAAGATTAGATGAGCCGCATATAATGACGAGATTTTTAAGTTTTTCTCTATCAGCTATAAATGCATTTATGCTTTTTACGTAAAGCTGTGAAACTACTCTCTCCATATTATTCATGGCATCATCAGGAGAGGGTGCGGTTAGAATAAGATTTATCAGCTCTTCAATATGTTCTTTAAAAGGTGTTTCATTTAAAAGCCTTAGGTTCTGGAGCGTCTTTGCCTCTTCAGAAAAGCCTAAACCTTTTACATGAAGCAAGGCTGTATTTTCTTGCATATGTAATGGGTTTTTTAGCATAAGGGCAAATCTATATCATAATCCCCATATTGTTGCTATAATTATGTCCTATGAAAACTGGTATTGCTCACCTGCCGCTTCATGGCGGCAAAGCCCCTCGCTGGCTTTTTGAGAGGATGACGAGGCTTGCGAGGGAGATTATTATAATCATCATACAGGAGTTTGGGCCAGAAGAGACTTTAAAACGATTGTCAGACCCCCACTGGTTTCAGGCCTTTGGCTGTGCATTGGGTTTTGACTGGCACAGCAGTGGTGTTACTACAACGGTCTGCGGCGCTGTAAAGGAGGGGATAAAGGGGATAGAAAAGGATTTGGGATTTTTTGCGGCAGGCGGCAAGGGCGGCGCTAATCTTCCGCTTTTGAGCTCTTTGTTATACCTATGCAAAAATTCATAAAAATGGTTAAATGAGATATGCCTTTTAAGATAAAAGGGGAAATTCTGGAGATTGAAATTATTGCAACAGGGCATGGAATAAAGAATTTGAATCGCTTAAACAAGGTGCATGGAAAAGGTAGTAGGGTGGGCTATGCCCACCAAAATTGCGGCACAATCAAAAAGGTGGGCATAGCCCACCCTACCAGATCAAAGGCATTTGCAATGTAGAACTGGAAGATGGCGCTGTTTTGAAGGCGGAAGTTCACTGGTATGAAGGACACGGCATAGGTAAGAAAGAAATAAAAATCAAAAGGTATTTATGAGGAGGTAACTATGAGAAAGCATTTCATGATATGTGTAGATAATCGTGGCTACGAATCGTCATTGGAGGCAAGAAAACTATATGAGGTGTTGACGGACAGGATGGCTGAAAAACATCACCAAATAAGAGTTATTGATGAATCAGGGGAGGATTATTTATATCCTGAAAGTTTTTTTGCTCCTGTAAGGCTACCTACTGCTACAAAAGAAAAATTAGAACTGGTAATGGCATAACATTTCACTTATGCGGACAGGCTGTTGCCTGCCGCACAGTTCCAGCGTTAAATAATTAATACCTCCCAATGAACGGTAAACTACTAAGCATTCAGAATGAACTAAGAAAGTTAGGCAATAAAAAAATAGCAGAACATTCTCAAAGATTCTTTAGAACAGGAGAGGGAGGGTATGGTGAAGGAGATAGATTTTTGGGAGTTCGGGTTCCTGTATTAAGGAAATTGGCAAGGAAGTATCAAGGAGTATCCATTGAAGAAGCCTCTCGGCTGCTTAAATCTCAATTCCACGAAGAACGATTGTTGTCCCTTCTTATGCTTATAAATATCTTCAAAAAGACAAATGAGGAAGACAAAGAACTCATTTACACCCTGTATCTCAATAACACAAAATTTATTAACAATTGGGATATTGTTGACTGTTCTGCCGAACATATTGTTGGCGCTTATCTGCGGGAACGCAATAAGCAGCCGATTTATAATCTTGCTGTTTCCAAAAGTTTATGGGAACGTAGAATTTCAATAATGTCTACTTTCCATTTTATAAAAAATAATGAATTTATTGAGTCATTGAAGGTTTCAGAGATTTTATTACATGATAAAGAAGATTTAATTCATAAAGCTGTTGGTTGGATGCTCAGGGAGATAGGGAAACTAAATATCAGAGCAGAAGAGGGTTTTTTAAAAAAACATTACAAGGCTATGCCCCGTACTATGTTGCGGTACGCAATAAAAAAGTTTCCTGAAGAAAGAAGAAAAAAATATCTCCGGTTAGGCAGATAATTAGGCAGCGCCCTATAGCCTGTTCAATCCGTTCAATGCCGCAACCTTGTATGCGTCAGAAAGGGTGGGATAATTAAATACCGTATCCTTGAAATAATCTATTGTTCCGCCAAAGCTCATGACCGCCTGGCCTATATGAATCAGTTCTGTAGCCCTTTCTCCAATTATATGAACGCCTAAAAGCCCCCTGTTTTCTCTATTAAACAAAAGCTTTAACATGCCGTGGGTATCGCCTATTATTTGTCCCTTTGCAACTTCCTGAAAGAGCGCGCATCCGATTTCATAAGGCGCTCTTTTTTTAGTCAATTCTTCTTCTGTTGCCCCAACCATGGAAATTTCCGGTATTGTGTATATCCCAAAAGGAAGATGGGATACAACCTCGCAGGTAACGCCTTCTGTATGAAATGCGTTGCAAACTGCCCTTCTGCCCTGATCCATTGAGGTGGATGCAAGGGCTGGAAATCCTATAACATCTCCGATTGCATAGATATGCGGCAGGGTAGTTTGAAAATTTTCATTCACATTCAGGCCGCCGCGTTCATTTGGCTTAATTCCTATAGCCTCAAGATTGAGCATATCCGTATTCCCAACCCGTCCCATGGTATAGAGCAGCTTTTCAGAAGCAGCCTGTTTGCCGCTTTTTAATGTTGTAACAACTCTATTCTTTGTCTCTACAGTTATCTTTACTACCTCTTCGCTAAGTCTCAGTGTAATTCCGCTCTGCCTCATCCAGTAGCTCAGATTGTTTACAATCTCCTCATCTGCAAATGGCAATAGCCTTGGCTTTTTTTCTATAAGCGTAACTTTTACTCCCAGAGATGCAAATATACATGCATATTCGCAGCCTATTACGCCGCCGCCGATTATAGTAAGTGTTGATGGGATATTATCTATCTTCAGAATCGTGTCTGTATCGTATATATGCGCTTCATCAAACGGAACATCTCTTGGCCGAAGCGGCCTTGTGCCTGTTGCTATTATTATAACCTCTGCATAGATTTGTTCTGAGGTGGTTGCGCCTTTTACAGTTAACTTATGCCCGTCTATGAATGAAGCCTCTCCATAGATTATCTCTACATTGTTTCTGCTGAACTGCTCTATGATGACCTCCATCTGTCTTTTTATGACATCCATCTTTCTGTGCATTAGCTCTTGCAAGGTTACTTCCCTGCCGATTGCGAGCTGGAAGCCGAAGACAGCCCTCTGTTTAAAGCCTGCGAGAAAAAGCGCAGCCTCTCTTAAGGTCTTGCTAGGCAACGTGCCTGTGTGAATGCCTGCGCCGCCGATATACGGCTGCCGCTCTATGACTGCAACCTTTTTCCTGAGTTTTGATGCCTGGAAGGCAGCCCTTTGCCCCCCTGGCCCAGAGCCGATTATCAGGACATCAAACTTGCGCATACAAAGGCCTCCGGTGAATGAGAAAATGTAAAATGAAATGTCGAAATTAAAATCTGATGAATAGTTTTTTAAATTTTTCTTTTTGTATTTTGATTTCTAAACAGAGTGCTGCAATTTCTGTTCCTGGCAAGCTGTGCGGCTCTTCAAGTGCATATCTTCATTTTTACAAAGGATATATCAATATATTAGAAAAGGCAAGTTTTGTGCTAATACCGGTAATGATTGACATTACCTATAACGCCTGATTGACTTTTCTATTCTCTTCTGCTATTTTTTCACTTAATGATTACAATCAAGTTTTTTGCCATGCTGAAGAATAAGGTTGGCAGGGACGAAGCCGCTATATCAATCCCTGGTCAGATTACCCTTATGGAATTTAAGGACATTCTTAAAAAAGAATTTCCATGCATAAGCGGATTTATAGATAAAAGTGTACTGATTTCAGTTAATCAGGAATTTGCCGCATCAGGCACAATCATTAAAGATGGCGACGAAGTTGCGCTACTGCCGCCTTTTTCAGGAGGCTAATCCGTTCAAGAACATTAGAGAGGGGTTATAACAATGAGTCTTGTCAGAATACAGAAAAAGGATTTTTCAGTTTCAGAAGAAGTTGAAATGGTAAAGGCATCCTCCATGAGCATCGGGGGTGTTGTTGTATTTCTTGGTACCGCAAGAGATGTATCAAAGGGAGAGGACATAATTGAACTTGAGTTTGAAAGTTATCCTGAGATGGCGGAGAAAAAACTTAATGATATAAGAGAGAGGGCGATTAAGAACTTTAATATAATTGAGATGGCTTTGATTCACCGGATTGGGAAGATTGCCATTGGCGAAAATATTGTCCTCATCATTGCTGCTGCAAGACACAGAAACGATGCGTTCATGGCTTGCGAGTGGGCAATATCAGAACTAAAGAGGATAACGCCCATATGGAAGAAAGAGACAACGAAAAAGGGCGATGTATGGGTGGAGGAGCGCCCATGATAACAGTCGGCATACTTACAATGAGTGATAAAGGCTTTCGTGGTGAACGGGAAGACCTTAGCGGAAAGGAAATAGAGAGGATGATAAAAGCCCTTCCTGCAGAGGTAAAGGCTTATGAGATAATCCCTGATGAGTCAGAAATAATTTCTAAAAAACTAATTGAATACGTTGATGATAAAAAACTTGATTTAATCGTAACAACAGGCGGGACAGGTGTTACCCCCCGAGATGTTACGCCAGAGGCTACAAAGGCGGTCATTGAAAGAGAACTCCCAGGCATGTCAGAGGCAATGAGATTTGAGTCGCTTAAGAAGACGCCAAATGCAATGATATCAAGGGCTGTATGCGGTATCAGGAAAAACTCTCTTATCATAAATCTTCCAGGGAGCCCGAAGGCTGTCAGAGAAAACCTGACTGTTGTTTTGCCAACCATAAGTCATACTATAGAAAAGATAAAGGGAAGCCAGGAAGAATGTGGAAAGATATAAAAACATTTTTCAAACTCATCATTTCCATTCTTCTGGCGTCAAACTCTGCTTTCTGCCAGCTTAATGGGCAATATCTAATCTCTAACTTCTATAGTGGACGACAAAAATAAGTAGCTGTAGTTTGCCCGACCCAACCTTCTGTTGGGTGCCCCATGGGCGTATTTTAAAACCGCCGATAAATCGGCAGACTACAAATTTATGTCGCTGCCTATAATCTATGGCTCTTTTAATATCCTCAGTGTCTCCATCGCGGCCCGCTGTTCAGCCTCTTTCTTTGCCTTTCCATGCCCTTTTCCAAATCTTTCACCTTTAATTAAAACCTCAACCTCAAAAATTTTGTTATGCTCCGGCCCTTTTTCGCTAATGAGTTCATATATTGGCGCAACCTTAAATAATTCCTGGGTCTGCTCCTGCAGCTCTGTCTTATAATCTCTGGAACTCTCTGCCATAGAGACATCTTCCATAATAACGGAAAACTGCCTTGATACCAGAGAAAACGCCTTTTCAAATCCTCCGTCCAGATATACAGCCGCTATCACTGCTTCGTATGCGTCAGAAAGTATAGATGGCTTTTCTCTGCCGCCAGTAAGATATTCACCCTTGCCAAGCAAAAGATACTTTCCCAATTCAATATCCATTGCAAGTTTGGCCAGTGTATTCTCGTTTACCAATCTTGCCCTGAATTTGGAAAGTATTCCTTCATCTGCATCAGGAAACTTGTTAATAAGAAGATGGCTTATAGCGGCAGAAAGAACGGCGTCGCCCATAAATTCCAATCTCTCGTTGTTTTTTCTATTCTGGTCGCTCTTTTCATTAAGAAAAGAACGGTGTATAAGGGCTTGCTCAAGGATGTTAAGATTATTGAATGTGTAGGAAAGCTTTAAAGCCAACTCTTCCAAATCCATCTTATTAGCTGCCTGCATAGCCCACCGCCCTGTCTCCATCAATTGCGCTGCAAATGAAATCTATCTCAACATTTTTAAGGCCGTTATGGTTTTTTATAAGAAATGGAATATAATTTCTGGATCTGCCTGTGAAAAACCCTGTGTCTTTATCCCGTGAGGCTTCAACCAAAACAGAGACCCTTTTCCCAATAAAACCTTCATAGAAATTCCTCCTCTTTATCTTATCCAGATTCTTAAGCATTTCACATCTTTGTTTTGCAATTTTTGCATCTACCTGATTTGAAAATTCTGCCGCAAACGTTCCCTTTCTCCTTGAAAATGGAAAAACGTGCATATAGGCAATAGGCAAATCTCTGAGCAGGTTGTATGTATTTAAAAATTCTTTTTCTCCTTCTCCCGGAAAACCGGCAATCACATCCACACCTATAGAAATTTCAGGGACTGCCTTTACTATCTTTTCTATCAGCTCCGCAAATAACCTTCCTGTATATCGCCTGTTCATCATCTTTACAATATCATCATCCCCGCTTTGCAACGGCAAATGGAGATGGTTGCAAATGGTTTTGGAATCGGCCATTATCTCAATCAGTTCATCTGACACCTCGTCAGGGTCTAACGAACTAATCCTGAATCTGCACGGATAATCTTTATCTGCGATAGCCTTTATAAGGCCTGTAATATTAACCTTTGAATCCAAATCCAACCCATATGCGCCAAGATGTATGCCTGTAAGTATAATCTCTTTATATCCATTTGCAATAAGGATGTCTATCTCTTTAAGAATACTAGATAGCGATAAACTTCTAGATATGCCTCTTGCCGCAGGGATGATGCAGTAGGAGCATGAATTGTTGCAGCCATCCTGCACCTTGATATATGCCCGCGTTCTATTGGAAGAACCTTTTGCCCTAAGGGTCAAAGGCCTGTCTTGAACTGCCCCGTTTATATCTATTTTTGGATGTTTTCTCTTCCCTTCAAGTATGTAGTGCAAAACCCTTTCCTTTTCCAGATTTCCCACTACATAATCAACACCTTCTATATCGGCAATCTCCTGTGATGAAACCTGGGCATAACAACCGGTTACCAGGATAATAGCGTCCGGGTTTGCCGCCACCGCCTTTCTTATAAGCTGACGTGATTGGTAGTCTGTATTGCCTGTAACAGTGCATGTATTTATTATACAGACATCTGCCGGCTCAGACTGACGCCCTTTGGACGCGGTTATATTAAAGTTATTTTCCTTTAAAATATCCTCTATGGCAGCCGAATCATACTGGTTGGATTTGCAGCCAAGTGTTGTTATGGAAGCCCGCAAGAAAACCTCCGGATCAATTTCCAATTTCTAATGATAAGTTTCCAATGGAATACTTAATTCCCCAACCGCATTTGGAATTTGTAATTAGAAATTAGGAGTTATATTTTTCAATCCATCCTCCTCCAATCACCTCATCTCCATTATAAAACACGACTGCCTGCCCGGGTGTTACAGATTTTTCAGGCCTTTTAAAACGAACATCAACCCTTTTGTTGTCCAAAGGCACAACTTTAGCCTCCATACCCTTATGTCTGTATCTTATTTTGGCAATAACCTCTATCTCATCCTTTGGAAAAGAAATCCCGAACCAATTCGTTTCTTTTGCGACAAGACCATTTGATAATAAACCTTCCTCAGCGCCAACCACAAGCCTATTCCTTTTACTATCTATCTTAAGCACATAAAGAGGCCCTCCATTAGCTACCCCTATACCCTTTCTCTGGCCAATTGTGTATTTATAAAGCCCGTTATGCATTCCAAGGACATTGCCGCTTATATCAACTATCTCACCTTTTGCAGTAATAGCGTTACCTGCGCGCTGCATGATAAAAGATGGATAATCCTCCGGCGCAAAACATATCTCCTGGCTGTCTTTTTTATCGGCAACATTCAGGTTGAATCTTGCTGCAAGCTTTCTGACTTCAGGTTTTGTTAAATCTCCCAGAGGGAAAATGGTCTTTGCAAGCTGCTCCTGCGTCATGGTAAAAAGGAAATAAGACTGATCTTTTGACGCATCCTTTCCTCTTAAGAGAAGATATCTGCCGCTTTTGTCATCATAGGCAACCCTTGCATAATGGCCTGTGGCAAGATAATCTGCCTCCAATTCCAATGCCCTTTTTAAAAGCGCCTCAAATTTTAAAATCTGATTACATTTAAGGCAAGGATTTGGGGTCTCTCCATTGAGGTAACCTTCTACAAAGTAATTCACAACTGATTTCGAAAATGCCTCTTCAAAATTGACCACATAAAACGGTATATCTAACTTATCCGCAACCCTCCTCGCATCATAGAGGTCATCCAGAGAACAACAGCTTCCAAACCTGTCTCTCTCTCCATCCGTATAATCCCATAACTGCATGGATATGCCGATTACATCATAACCCTGCTCCTTGAGCAGCGCTGCGGCAGTGGATGAATCCACGCCACCGCTCATGGCAATAACTACCCTTGACTTTTTTCGGACCATTGTATTAGAAACTGCATCCATAAATAAAAAGTGGCGGACAAAAAGTCCGCCAAGCAATACAGCTTTTAGCTGTTGATTTTTATTTTTAACTTAATAACTATCAGCTAAAAACTATTTTGTATGCTTTTTCTTATAATCCTCAATCGCAGCATGAAGCGCATCTGCTGCCAGGTTTGAACAGTGCTGCTTGACTGGCGGAAGCCCATCAAGCGCCTCTGCAACAGTCGCATTGGATATTGTCTCCGCCTCAGCGAGGTGCTTTCCCTTTACAAGCTCTGTCACCATTGAACTTGTTGCAATGGCAGCGCCGCATCCGAATGTCTTGAATTTGACATCCTTAATAACATCGTCTTCTATTTTGATAGAAAGCTTCATGATATCACCACAGGCAGGGTTTCCAACCGTACCTACACCATCGGCATTATCTATCTCTCCTACATTACGTGGGTTGCTGAAATGATCCATTACCTTTTCGCTATACATATCTCAATCTCCTTTCAATGAATATGGTTGCAAGTTACAAGTTTCAGATTGCAGCCAAAAATAATTATAAATATTGAATCTTGCATATTGCATCTTGTATCTTAAATCTTGTATCTTAAATCTTGAATCTTTCTTAATGGCTGCAATTGCTTTCACTGAACGTTATATTCTCACCTTTTCCGGTAATCGTAGAATAAAGCGGCGACATGCTCCTCATCCTTTCCACCATTGCCGGCAAGACATCTATAACATAGTCAATATCCTCTATCGTATTCCCACGCCCAAGGCTAAATCGCACAGAACTGTGAGATGCCTCCATCGGAACACCCATAGCCACAAGCACATGGGACGGCTCCAATGTTCCGGATGTGCATGCCGAACCAGACGATGCAGCTATCCCCTTCATATCAAGGTTTAAAAGCAGCGACTCTCCCTCTGCAAATTCAAAACTTAGGTTTACCGTGTTAGGAATCCTCTCTATTGGATGGCCATTAAGCCGCACATGCGTTACCCTTTGCATCAGTCCTTTTTCAAGTCTGTCTCTTAAAGCTGTAATATGTTTTATCTCTTGCTCCATGTCTCTGGCGGCAATCTCGCACGCCTTTCCAAGTGCAACAATACCGGCGACATTTTCTGTGCCGCCCCTTCTGTTCCGCTCCTGATGACCGCCATGAATTAATGGCACCAACCTTACACCTCTTTTGACATAGAGTGCGCCAATCCCCTTTGGCGCATAGAGCTTATGGCCTGAAAGCGTCAACAGGTCTACATTCATTTTCTTTACATCTATAGGAACCTTTCCCACACCCTGAACAGCATCGGTATGGAAAGGAATATTATGCTCTTTTGCAATCTTGCCTATCTCCTCTATGGGAAATATCACTCCCGTCTCATTATTTGAAAACATTATCGTAATAAGTATTGTCTTTGGAGTTATTGCCTTTTTAAGCTGGTCTAAATCCAGCATGCCATGATTATCAACATCAAGAAAGGTTACATCAAAACCGTTTTTTGCAAGGTATTTGCAAGTACTCAAAACGGCTGGATGCTCCACTTTAGTAGTAATAATATGGTTGCCTTTATCTTTTTTTGATTCGGCAACTCCCTTTATAGCAAGATTGTTACTTTCTGACCCGCAGCTTGTGAAAATGATTTCATTTGCATCACAATTGAGAAGCTTCGTCACTTTCTCTCTCGCATCATCAACAACCCTTCTGGGATTCCTCCCTGCCCAATGGATGCTGGATGGATTTCCAAATTCATGTTTCAGATATGGAAGCATCGCATCAAAAACCTCAGGGTGGATTGGTGTTGTTGCATTGTTATCAAGGTATATTCTCTTCAAAACAACCTCCTTATTTTTTAAGTTGAGAGTTAAGGAGTTTAGGAGTTAACTCCTAAACTCCTTAACTCCAGCACTCTTTAACTCATTTGCCTCTCGGCTTAAATCTTCTATTGTTATTGAATCCAAGAACTCCTTCATCTTATCGCCCAGCCCTTTCCAAACACGTTGGGTTACGCACTTATTTGTCCTTGTGCACATGGAAATGTCACCATCAAGACATGCAACCGGGTTTAAAGACTCTTCTACCACGGTTATAACCTCTCCAACTTTTATCTCGCTTGCCGGCCTCGCCAACACATATCCGCCGCCAGGCCCCCTTACACTCTTTACAATATTGCCCTTCCTGAGCTTAACAAACAGCTGCTCAAGATAAGCCAGTGATATACCCTCGCTCTCAGATATATCTTTCAGTGTAATAGGCCCTCCATTTTCATGGCAAACAAGGCTGACCATCGCCCTTACTGCATATTGCCCTTTGGTAGATAACCTCATAGTATTGATACTGTTTAATCAATTGCAAAAATTCTAATATACCTTAATAATTTTGTCAAGTATTTTGGCAAGCACTGATTAGCACATTGCGAATATTAATGCACTCATTATATGTCTGTGGCTTTTCTCTATTGCAAGACAGATTGCAAGACAGAAGAAAAATGCCTGTCCTGATTTTTATTCTGGTTTTAAAACAGCATCAGTTGAAGTCTCTCTGCCGAGAGTGCCGGTCTCGCCAAAGGTTTCGTTATAGCAGTCCAGATGTGCATAGGCGAGAGACCTGAAAATCTAAATGGCTGGTTGTTCGATAAGGCTGTCTTCAGAGAAGACTAAATTCTTGTCTTATAATTTTCCCCTTTTTAAAAGCCTCAAAGTTTCTTCATATATAGTTTTTCGAGGTCCAATGGTTACAACTTCAATAACTCCTTTGTCTTTTGTTGTTTTATAAATCACCCTGAACTTCCCCACTTTAAAACTTTGCAGTCCCTCAAGTTCATCTTTTAATGCCTTGCCTGACAGGGGGTCACTTAAAACAGTTTGTAATGCGGCCTTAATCTTTCGTTTTATATCAGGGTGAAGGGAGCGGATTAAGTCCGCCATCTCATCAGACATTTTCAGCCTGAGAATGCTCATCTATCTGAACAGCTCCTCGAGTGTATAGAACTTTGCCCTGCCTTTTTTCAGGGATGCCAACCCCTTCTTTATTTCCTCCATAAAGGCAGCATCAGAACGTATGGCAATAGTCTCCTTCCATCCTTCAAATTCATCAGGGCTTATCAGGACTGCAGCAGGTGAGCCGTTTTTTGTAATGATGACCTCCTCGTCAGTTTTATATACCGAATCCACAAGGCTGCTTAGTTTCATCTTTGCCTCAGAGAGCGACAATGTTTTCATTTTTTAACCTCCTTTCTGGTTGACCAGAATTAAGACTATCATAACAGAAACAGACTGTTGTATCAATAGGCTTATTGTAATTTGTCAACATCAATATCCAACCCCTCCACAATTGCAATCTCCTCCGGTGTGAGGTCGTAGAGTTTATAAACCATTTCATCAATCTGACGCTCAAAGGCGGAGGTATCGGCGTTGGGTAATTCCCCTCTATCAAGAGGGGATTGAGGGGTGTGTTGCTTTTTGGCGGCGAGGATTTGAGCAGCGAGGGACAACTTACCGTGGTTTCATACAAGTCCGGTTCAGGGAACTGCCACATATTCAGCAAAAGATGTTGACACAGGGACAGGCAGATTATCCTCTATCAAACCGCGCACATGCATTTCAATTGCTTCATGCATGTTGCGTTCCGTTTCTTCCCTGCTTGCGCCTGTTGCAATGCAACCCGGCAAATCTGGAGAATATGCCGAGTAGTTACCCTCGGCTTTTTCAATTACAATAAGAAAACGATGCATCTACTTTACCTCCTTTAACTTAGATTGTTTTAAGATGCTGTTCAGAGTGCCAGGGGCTAAATCGTAGTTCGGATGTCCAGCAATAGTAACCCTGCCAGTTTTCCATGCATGTTTGTATTGCCTATGACTGCCCTTTGTGTCCACTCTATACCATCCATCAGCCTCTATCAGCTTTATAATATCACGCACTTTCATTGATTT
Organism: Deltaproteobacteria bacterium; assembly: GCA_016219285.1. Classification (GTDB taxonomy): domain Bacteria; phylum Desulfobacterota; class GWC2-55-46; order UBA9637; family UBA9637; genus JACRNJ01. The sequence goes on along the minus strand of JACRNJ010000032.1, from coordinate 59,785 downwards.
TCTCCATTTTACCCTTTCCCCTTCACAATTGCAATCTCTTACATTTTGTTCTGAAAGATAATGCGCCTGTGGCGTTTCCCACTTTTGCAATACAGAAGAAAAATGCCTGTCCTGATTTTATTTCCATATATTCTTACAGACAAAGGCAATTTAAATGGTTGCTGTTCCCTCTATTTTCCTCAACGTTATAGAGTTCGCTGTTCAATGCGGTGTTTGATGGTAGTCTGACTAATTTTTAGAGATATAAAGTTTTTATTTTTGTCCAAGTTTGAAAAATTCGTAAAGTTGCTTTTATTTCTGATGAATGCTCATCAAAAGAAAATTTTAAATGTCCGTTCCGCTCCCTATTTAGATTAGGAGTTCTTACAATACCGATCTTCCTAAAATATTTCCAAGCCCATTTATCAAAGACAACAAAAAGTAATCCATAGAAAAACAACACAGAAGGACTTTCAACCCACCAAGGCAAAATAATTTGATAACTGTTAATTACATTATAAAAACTCCAAGACAAAACAATACTAAGTATCGCCATGAATAATAAAATGGTTTTTCTTTCTTCTGTATCTATAGAATATGGGTGTAGTCTGCCGATTTATCGGCGCTTTTAAAAAACGCCCATAAATGGGCAAACTACAGGTGTTGAACGCAGAAGCCGCAGCGAAGACCAAGATTTCTCACTTTGCTCGGAACAGGCTCCACAGATGGACTTTTTACAAAGCCGTCAAAAACTGTGGCTACTCTTCATTAAGAGACTCACCCCAAGATATGTAAACAGCACCACAAAAAATCCGAGCACAGTTGCAATTACCAAGCCTCTGCCCCTCCACTCCTTTACATAATATGCATGCATTGCGCCTGCATAGTAAAACCAGACGATGAATGACCAGATGACCTTCGGCTCCCAAAGCCAGTATGTGCCCCATGCAAGGTATGCCCATATCGCGCCTGCAAACATGGAAGCGGAAAAGAAGAAAAACCCCCAGAGGATGCTTCTATTGGCAATGTCCTGGAAATCTTTTTTAAGTTCAGCGTTTTGGGCGCCCGCAGAACTGACGCGGAGTTCAGAGAGTAAATATAACAGCGCTCCTGAAAATGATAGTGTAAACATGGCGTATGCTGCAAATGACGCTATTACATGGGTTTCAAACCAACGTGTCTTTAATATCAACGTTAATGGTTTTGCAGACGTTTCATTGAGTTGAGCGAAGACCATTGCCAGTATGGCAACAGGGATGGTTATAAGCTCTGTAAGTCTTTCATTGTATCGGAATATCACAATGGCGCTTACAAGAATAGTTGACCAGCTATAAAAAAGCAGTGTTTCATACATGGCCATCATGGGCGCATGGCCTGATTCATATGTCCTTATAGATAAAGCAATGGTATGGGTGATAAGCCCGATTATGACGGCAGATTTGGAAAGGGTTTCAATGCTCTCTTTTTTTGTTATGTGATAGAAGATAACAAGCAGAAAAGTTAAAATGTATAGAATTAAAGCGCTGAAAACAAATAACCTCATTTACCTTCCTTTTTCTTCTCCCCAAATCAATTTATGCATCTGAAGTTGAAGCCTTACCTTAATCCCGTCTGCAAGTATCCATTTGGCAAGCTCCTGAGAAGGCATATCGGGATACACCGGAGCAAAAAGAATCTTTGTGGCTTTATCTTTAATGCATGTCTCCAAAAAATCGCAGGCAAACTCGTAATCTTTCCGGTCCGCTATAACAAATTTTACCTCATCCTTCAATGTAATAAATCTGAGATTTTCCATGAAGAAGCTTCCGTCATGACCGCTGGAGGGGCACTTGACATCCACTATCTTTACTGCATTTGTATTAACTGGCTCAAGATTGATGCTGCCATTGGTTTCAAGGAGCACTTCATAGCCCAGTTTCAACAGCCTGTTTACCAGTACAGGTGTCTCTTTCTGAAACAGCGGTTCGCCGCCGGTAATCTCCACCAACTTGCAATTGATTTTTTTTAGCTCGCCGATTATCTGTTCAATGGAAAGATTCTCACCCTGCTCAGAAGTCTGGGCATATGTGGTATCGCACCAGCTACAGCGCAGGTTGCAGCCTGCAAGCCTGATAAATATACAGGGAAGCCCTGTGTAGCTTGACTCGCCTTGAATGCTTAAGAATATCTCGGACATCTTCACGATAAATAAACTCCTTTATTATCCTGTAAAATTATCTCTTCACACGCGGTAGAAATTCTATCATGTATTCGAAAGAGGCATTAATGGTAATCCTTTCAAGGCTGCCAAAGCCATTTGGAAAGGGATAATAGGGCGCTGCCAATCGTATAGCAGAGAGCGCCGCATCGTCAAGCATTGGATAGCCAGAGGATTTTATAACTATTACTTCTTCTAATTCCCCGTCTTTCTTAATAATAAACCGAACCCAAAGCCTGCCTGTCTGTCCCGTTCTTGCAGCAGCTTCAGGATATTCCCATTTGTGATAAATTTTGCCTTTGAGCCCTTGAAGATAGGAAATAGATTTAGGGTCGCTTGCCTCAAGGGAAAGGCTTTTATTCTCCTCTGCCACAGGGGTTTCCTTTTCATATTTCTCTGATAACTCTGAAAGACGTTCTCCTGTGGGATAGAGACTTAAAGGCTTTTCTTGTTTTAATGCCTCTGGTGACTGAGGTGTTTCTTTGTTTTTTTCTGACTTCTGGCTTTGAATCTCCTGCTCTTCTTCTTTTAGTGAATTTTTTGTCTCTAGAGGCAGGGCTTGTTCTGGTTCTACAGGATGCCCCTTAATAGGAATATGGTTTGCTGTTTCTTCCTCTTTTGCCGGCGGTGGCACAGGTAATATTTCTTTTTTTTGTTCCCCACCCTGAACCTTCTCCACCGTCTTGCCTTCTTCTATCTTTTTTGGCTGCGGCAATTCTATTACATCAACAGGTATCAACCTTGGCAAAACCTTTTTGTCTTCTCTTGCATGTGGAACAATCAAAATAATCCCAATATGGAGAAGAATGGAAATTATCAAAAAAACAAAGAGCTGACCTTTATCCAGAGATAAGATTTTTATTGACATATATAAAACAATCTTGCAATAATAAAAGCCTCGTTGGGAGGTATATTTTTATATGTTTGGCATAGGAACAACTGAACTTATAATTATCCTTGTAATCATCCTGATAATATTTGGCGTTGGGAAACTGCCCAGTATAGGCAGCGGTCTTGGCGAGGCTATCAGAAACTTTAAAAAGTCATCTTCCGAAGAAGAGATAGATGTAACTCCCCAAAAGGAAAAATTGGAATCTGCCGCAGGAACAAAACCTACGTCTGCAACAAAACCTGAAGAACCCGCAAAAAAGATGTAACTACCGCTATTCCAACTTGCTACACCTAAATTTATAAAGTGGACGATATTACCTCCACATTGTTTATTATGCCAGGCAAGGCAGCGATAGATTCTACTTCTTGGTTCCGCATTTGAAGCGTCATCACTATTTTGCAACGTGAATCGTTTCAAATGTCCAAAGTGAGATGCTATAGCACACTCTATATAATATATTTTCTGCCTTTTACCAAAACTAAACCTAAAAATCAATACAATCTTGACAGACGATGTGTTTGATAAAGGAACATTTTCTTTCTTTTTATTTGTATTCCTTATTGTTTTGTGATATCCCTCAAAATATTGATGAGGGCAGAAACTATTTGCACTTGACAGATTACCCATTCATATGGACTTTTGTCTATATTGAACCATGAAAACCAAACACAAACCCAAGTTCGCCTTTTTCTCCTTCACCTGCTGTGAAGGCTGCCAGCTTCAGGTCCTTGCATGCGAGGACGAACTCCCCGATATATTAAGCCTTGTTGACATCGTAAACTTCAGAGAGGCCATTGATGAAAAACGGGATGACTATGACATTGCCTTCATTGAAGGAAGCGTTAGCAGAAACCATGAGATAGAAGAGGTTAAAAAGATACGGGAAAAGGCAAAGATTATTGTGGCCTTAGGCGCATGTTCTGCAACCGGAGGGCTGAATTGCCTTAAAAATAGATTCCCCATGGAAGAGGTGCAAAGAGTCGTTTATGGCGACAAGGCTAAAAAATACAAACACCTTGATACCATACCTGCAAGGCCGATTGATGCTGTAATCCCTGTAGACTACTACATCCACGGCTGTCCCATAACAAAATCAGAATTCCTGGATGTGCTCAAGTCTCTGCTTCTTGGCAAAAAACCGGAAATACCCAATTACCCTGTATGTGTTGACTGCAAGATGGCAGGAAATATCTGTGTATTTGAAAAAGGCATGACATGCGTGGGCCCGGTTACACGCGCAGGCTGCTCCGCAATATGTGTTACCTACGGCTGTGTATGCTGGGGATGTAGAGGACTGGTTGATGACCCGAATATAGAGGCGCATGAGGAAACCTTGAAACGATACGGATTGACAGCAGAAGGGGTAGTAAACAAATTTGATTTGTATGGAGGGTGGGAGAGGCATGGGGAAGGCAAATGAGAAAAGACTTCCAAGGAGACTGTTCCCAAATAAAAAAGCGAATTATTCGCCTATGAACACGTCAGACACCATTAAGCACTTCCGTAAAATAGCGATTAAAAACCTCGCTATTTTACAAACCTGCGATTTGCCTGCCATACTTCGTTATCGGCACATCTTTGCTCCTCACCGTATCCTCCCCCTGTCCCCCTCCATGAGGGGGATAAAGGGGGAGGGCTCGTTGTAAATAACACGCCCCTTTAGTCCCCTCTCGAGAGGGGATTTAGGGGTGTGTTGTCTAACAGCCAACTTGCCCTTGACAGGTGAAACGTCTGTCAAGGACTTGCAGGTTTCTCAAAAAATCAATATCTATTTTTGGGGCGCTTTAATAATATAGCAAAACTTTTGTGTTGATATTATAATACAGACATATTTGTTTACCTTGGAGAATGATAATAAATTAAAGAAAGGGGGTTAAAATGAAAAAAGGAGTTACCTTAGAAAAGATTGGAAAAGAGATAGGAAAACTTACGCCTCAGGAACAGTTAAAATTAGTAGAAAGGCTTGTTCATCAATTAGGCAAGACAGGACTTGCTATGAAAAAGGAACTTGACTGGAATAAACTCTATGGCCTTGGGAAAGGGTTATGGAAAGGTGAAGATGCTCAAGAGTATGTTAATCGTTTGAGAGAGGATCGGATATGACCCTCTCGGATGAACTTGATCAAATAAATACTATTTTCATAGATACAGCGCCCATCATTTATTACATCGAAGCTAATCCTCAGTTTGGATCAATTGCCAAAGAAGTGGTTGATTCTTTTCAGTCAGAGAGATTGAGCGCTTTTTCTTCTGTCATAACCCTTACTGAAGTTGGTAGGTTGGGTTGAGGAACGAAACCCAACATAATCATAAAAAGCAATGCGTTATCGCAGGTCAAAGGCAAAAGGGGCGGCATTTTTCTTTACGGTGGTAACGCACGGGAGGAAAAGGATTTTATGCCATGAAGCAAACATACGGTTGATAAAAGAAGCGTTTCAGTATGTTATCAACAGACACACCTTTCGGATTGACGCATTTGTTTTGCTGCCCGATCATATTCACTGTATCTGGACATTGCCGCACAACGATAATGATTTTTCTCTGCGATGGGGGCTTATAAAAAGCTATTTTAGCAGACAATGTCAGGATGGATATAAAGGCTTTAGATCTGCCTCAAAATTAAGTAAGGGAGAACAAGCGGTTTGGCAGAGGCGGTTTTGGGAGCATCAGATTAGAGACGAGAAAGATTTTGAGGCGCATTGTAATTACATCCATTACAATCCTGTTAAACATAGTCTGGTAACATTGCCACGCGACTGGGCATATTCAAGTTTTCATCGTTATGTTAAACAGGGCATTTACAAGAGCGATTGGGGGGCAGGTTGTGAGATTCAATTTGATGAGGATGTAGGGTATGAATGAATTGTTGGGTTTCGCTTTGCTCAACCCAACCTACCTCTAAATTGTCACGCGAAAGATTGGTATCTGTGCCAGCAGAGGGCATGGGGGTCAGGTCTTGCTTTTTAGCATTTGAAGAAAAATTGGATGGATTTACTTTAAGATTGCCTGCAACGGCAGATAACAGGGTGTTTGTGACTCACTTCATTCGCCCAAATCCCGCCAAGGGCGGGACTTCACAAAGACCAATCACGTTAGGCAACATTTAAAAATGATGAACAAATCATTTTTTTGTTATATAATTCAATCAAAAGAAAATCAAAGGAGATGGTATGAAACAGTATAAAATAATAGTGGAAAAACATACTGATGGCTATGTTGCATATCCTTTAGGAATCAAGAGTATTGTAGTTGGCCAAGGTGATACATACGAAGAGGCGTTGGCGGATGTTAAATCCGCAATCCGTTTTCATATAGAGACTTTTGGAGAAGAAGGCCTTGATATTGAACCACCTATCCTTGAGGCATTTGTTGCCGAAACAGGGGTAGATGCTTAAATACCTAAGTTTCCAGTTGACGCCACAAAGCGGAAAGTAGTAAAGGCATTGGAAATCTTAGGTTTCCGTATCGTTCGTGAAAAAGAACATATCTCAATGGTGCGGGAGAACCCTGATGGTAGTAAAACTCCTTTGACCATGCCAAATCATCCCAAAATAAAGGCTTCCACATTAAGAACAATTTGCACACAAGCTGGCATTTCAAGAGACGATTTCATAAAGGCATACGAAAAGACATGATGGCTGCCTTCAGACCCTTACAGGCAGAACAAACAGAGTCATTCAATACTCATATAAACCTCTTATGCACAAAAACATTAAAATAGACATCCACCACATCACCCGTGTTGAAGGACACGGGAATGTGGTTATTGATATTAAGAAGGGCGTCATAAAAGAGCTGAAGCTTGAGATTGTGGAGTCTCCACGGTTTTATGAGGCAATGCTCAGAGGCAGAAAGTATGATGAGGCTCAGCATATCATGTCAAGGATATGCGGGATATGCGCTGTAAGCCATACATCGGCATCGCTCAAGGCGATTGAGGATGCCCTCGGCATAACCATTTCAAAGCAGGCAACTTTATTGCGAAAACTCGCCTTTCATGGAGAAATACTCCAGAGCCACATCCTTCATCTCTATTTTCTTGTCTTGCCGGATTTTTTCAAGGTTGGCAGTGTCGTGCCTTTGACAAAGACCAATCCTGATGCTGTAACACGCGGACTGCGACTTAAAAAACTTGGCAATGAGATATGCGAAATCATTGCAGGGAGACACATACATCCTATTTCCCTTTTTCCAGGAGGCGTTGCCCATCTGCCGAAAATCAGCGAGTTGAAAACCTTGAAGAAAAAACTTGAAGATTCATTTGAAGATTTGGAGGCCACGCTTGAACTTTTCAAAGGCTTTAAGACATTGGAATATTCTAAAGAAAGAGAATATCTGTCGCTGAAACAAGAGGGGGAGTTTGCCTTCTATGACGGCAATATGGTTTCAAACCTGAAATACAGCACTAAACCAAGGGACTACAGAAAACTTATAAAAGAGAGCATTGTCCCTTACTCCACCGCAAAACATACAAAAAGTAAGAAAGGTATTTATATGGTAGGCGCCCTTGCGAGGGTATGCAATAACTTTAAACAGCTTTCTCCAAAGGCAAAAAAGGCTGCAAAAGAACTGGGCCTTACTCCCCTCTGCTTCAACCCGTTTATGAATAATACCGCACAACTTGTGGAGTCATTCCACTGCACAGAGGATGCCATAAAGCTGATAGATAAACTCTTATCAAGCGGCCTTAAAAAAGAAGAATTAAAAAAACCAAAGCTGCCGCACTCCGGGCGCAGCACAGGCGTAGGCATTGTTGAGGCGCCGAGGGGAACCCTGTATCATGAATATACTATTGACAAGAACGGCATTGTAACAGATGCAAACTGCATTATACCGACTGCCCAAAACCTGCGCATGATAGAAGAAGATTTAAGGGGTTTTGTGCCGACAATTTTAGATAAGCCAAAGCATGAGATAGTGAGAAATATTGAGACACTGGTCAGGGCGTATGACCCGTGTATTTCGTGCTCTACGCATATAATGGATGTAAGGTTTGTATAAAAGCATAAAGATTAAGGTCAAGGTTAAGGCTGAGGAAAAAATACTTAGCCTAAACCCCAACCTGTTTTAAGTGCGGAGGAATTATGTCCAAAATCCTAATTATTGACGATGACGCTGATATAGTTGAAGCAATCAAGATAGTGCTTGAAAGTAAGGGTTATAAAGTCATATCTGCCAGTGAAGGCGACGCTGGCTATAAAAAAGCGGAGGCGGAGAAGCCAGACCTCATAATCCTTGATGTTGTAATGAAAACCAAGGATCAGGGCTTTCAAACAAGCTACAAATTAAAAAACCATGCGGAGCTTTCCAAGATACCAATACTTATGCTTACATCTATAGGCAAAGAGACTGGTTTTAAATTCAGCAAAGAAACCGACGAAGATTATCTGCCAGTGGATGAATTGGTTGAAAAACCCATAAAACCAAAAGACCTGCTTGTAAAAGTTGAAAAACTTCTTAGGAAAAAGTAGTGTGCCGATTTATCGGCGCCTTTAATAAGCCCAATAAATGCGGCAACTGCAAACAAATGTGCATAAGACAGATCTGTGGCAAGAAGAACTCGTAGAAAGACTAAAGTGGCTCATAAATATACGCTGGGCTGCTGTGATATTTATTATTGCCGCAACGTTTACGTCTATCTATCTATTCAATGTCTCCTTTCCTGACCTTCCTGTATATCTCATCGCCATATTCATAGCTCTTTATAATGCCATTTTTAAGTTTTATATAAACAAGAGATCTGCCGGCAATCTGCATAAGACCATACGGAGATTTGCGATTCTTCAGAGTATGCTGGACATTTTGAGCCTGACTGTTCTCATACACTTTACAGGCGGCGCTGAAAACCCATTTATATTTTATTTCATCTTCCATACTATACTTACGAGCATGCTCCTCTCAAAAAAAGAGGCCTATATCCAGGCATGCATTATTTCTATTCTGACAGTCGGCCTCTTTACGCTTGAATATCTAAACACTCTACCTCACCACTCTGTAAATGGATTTTTGGGCATAGACCTTTACAAAAATAAGATATATACGGCAGCTATATCATTCGTATTGACATCCACCATTTTCATCGCCACCTTTTTCACTGCATCCCTGGCAGAAAAGCTTAAAAACAGGGAAAAAGAGTTAGAGGAGGCTCACCTGAAATTATTGGAAAAGGATAGACTTAAAGATGAATATGTAAAGATGGTCAGCCATGATTTAAAGTCTCCCCTTGCCTCCATTCAGAGCCTTTTGGAGGTAGTGATAGGCGGGTTTGCCGGTACCCTTGATGAAAAGGTAAAAGAGGTTTTGCAGAGAATTCAGAAAAAAACAGAATTTCTCCATCATTATGCAAAAGACCTTCTTGATCTCTCCAGAATAAGGGCGGAGAAAAATCTTAATCTGAAGATATTTAATATAAAAGAGGCTATAGATACCGCTGTGGAGATTGCATCGTCGAAGATGGGAGAAAAGGATATACAGTTAAACATAGAAATTGATGCGCAGTTGCCAGATATAAAGGCTGACAGGGAATTAATAACCTATGCCTTCCTAAACCTCATTGCCAATGCGTTCAAATATACTCAACATGGAGGAAATGTCTGGATAAAGGTTTCACGAAAAAATGGCTACATTATTGCGGAGATAAAAGATACAGGGATTGGCATACCGTCAAATGACATGCCGCACATCTTTGAAGAATTCTTCAGGGCTGGTAATGTTATAAAAACAACAAAAGGCACAGGTCTTGGCCTTGCCATGACAAGGCATATAATTGAGAGGCACGGCGGCACTATTTCAATAGAAAGTGAACTGGACAAAGGAACCACTTTTAGGTTTACAATACCGGTCAGCGCCAAATAAAGCCGCCCTTGTCTCTATGTTCAATCGCCATCCTTCGGCAAATACTTTCTTCCGTGAATCATTGAGGAAAAAAGCCCTGTTTTCTCACCTATCTCATGAACAACCAGACCGCCAATATGCGCAACAAGAAATAATATAATGAAGAAAAAGCCAAATTCATGGATTTCTTCAGCAACATCTTCCAAAGCCTCTTTTGCCCCTTCACTCCATCCGCTAAAGAATAATGAGCCCGGGAAAAAATCAAATGCAAGGCCGGCAAGGGTAAGGCCTGTAATCACCTGGCTGATTAGAATAATAAATAAAAAAATATAGAAAAGGGAAGCAACGGGGTTGTGCCCTGGGATAATCGGCGGTTTTGCCTTAAAACCGCTTAAATACCACTTTATATGAGAGCCTATCATCTGCCATTTCTCTCTATGGTAAGGGATGATATCACCCCATCTTGCATATTCATTCCCAAGAAAACCCCATAAAATCCTCAAGGTAAAGGTGGCAACAAAAAAGTAGCCGATTATTGCATGTATCTCCTTTAAGACCCCTCTCCCCTGTTTTGGCATGCCAAGCTCCTTTGCTATCTCAAAACCAAATGCAAGTATGGCAAGGGTAATAATGAGTATTGCATTAAACCAGTGCAAAATCCTTGTCTGCCAATCCCATACCTTTACTGCCTTATATTCATTATTTTCCACCCAAATCTCCTTTTACGGCTTCACCCAGAAAATGCATTCCCGACAAGGTTTATTTCTGAATAGGCTTATCTCTGAATTTTATATGACATGTAACACATTCGTTTACCATCTTTCCAAGCTCTGTGGAAATAAGTTCAAGATTATTATTTTTAGCAGCTAATATGATGTTATCGGTATGCGCAATCAAGTCTTCTGCAAGAAATTGATATATTTTAATATTTCCCAGATTCTTATCGGGCTTTAATTGTTTTAGTTCATATGCATGTTTCCTTAACAACTGGGCTGCATCCAGGATAATATCGGATTTGCTATATATGAGCCCATTTAGCATTGTATGGACATGTGCAAAATTCTGCTGCATTATGTTCTCCATTTTTTCTTTTTCTCTGTGGTAGGATATACCCTTTGACAACTTCTTATCATCAGCCATCTCTGCGCCAGAAAAAACATTTCCAAAAAGGAACCAGCCTGCCGCAAAAATCGTAATAAATAGTGCGATATAAAATACTCTGCCTTTCTTCATCTCCCATCTCCACCTTGCTGTTTTTCAATACCACACTACCAAAAGATACATTAAAGTAAGATTAAATATTAGACTACTCTCCTCTGTCTCCCTTTTCTTGTTTTACCTTTTTAGCTTCAGAGGCAGATCCCTCTATCTCCTTCTCAAGCTTTAAGCCTGACCTTACAGGTACTGCCCATTTGAGAACCAGATTGTATGTATCGTTTACCTTTAATTTCTTAAATAGAAGGTCAAACCTCTCCTCCAACTCTTTTCCAATTCCTTGCCTGACAGATACCGGCAGATTCCATAATTTTTCTTTAAATGGCCCTAATCCCTTTTTCCTTGTCTTGTATATAAACTGCTCATCTGTTTCCCCTTGCTTTTTCTCTTTTGCCATATTCTCGCGCAGATATTTATAAATCTCCTGTTTCAGGCTATCCGGAAGATATCTGCTGTCATAAATCATGTTCTGAAAACCTGTGGCCAGATGAACCTCCGCAGCCCCTTTTTTCTGAAACAGGTCAAAGGCATCATCAGGCAGGGTTGATGCGCCGTGCTGGACAACGCCAGCAAGGCCGTAAGCCTTGCGCGCCAGATTGGAAAGTTTTTCAATGGTGTCAAAATCAACCTTAACCTTTGCGATTGTGCCGTCAGGCAAAACAACGCCGCCGTGGCTTGTGCCGGTCTGGATGCTCATTTTGCTGATACCTTTCATATTGTTGCCCATGCCGGCGAGGGTTGCAAGATAGTTGTTCATAAATACCATTAGATCCTCTTCGGTTGAATTCTTGCCTCCTACCTCGCCTATCTCTCCGCCTATTGATATCGGCGTTTCATCAGGCTCAATATCCCGTATAAATTCAGTAAGCTGCGCCGTAACCTCAAAATTAGGCCGCTGCTCATCCACAACATTCGGCTTGCTTAAATCCACAACTGTTGACGAATCAATATCTATATTGTAAAAACCGGCATTAACCGCCTTTGTTATCAAGTCTTTTAAGCCGTCAATTTCTTTTTCCTTATCCTGCGCATAATTTTTAGGATTTACCTGAAAATGGTCTCCTTGAATAAATACAGGGCCTTTGTAACCTTCTCTTAATGCAGCAGCAAGCACCACAGCTGCATATTCATAGGGGCTCTGGTCTGTATACCCCATCTCGCTTTTTGCTATCTCAAAGATAAAGGCTCCCGCCTTATTTTTAATTGCTGAACGGAATAATGCCCTTGCAGTATCATAGGCAAGGCCTCTTACATTTACGGCAGGAACTGTAAATCCGCAAACCTCTCCCATCCCCATTGCCTCATAAAGCCTCTGGATTGATGCAGCGCCTGTCTGCATAGATAATGCGGCAGATTTTATCAGCCACCTGCAATTGGCCTTTATTTCTTTGCTGTCATTAAACACTGCATTATAAACAAGCCAATCCACTGCATCCCTGAATCTTTTAATATCCAGCACATCTGCCTTTTCTTTTTCAACCTTTACAACGCCTTTCAGGGAATCATAGACATCCGAAACCGTTTTCTTAAGCTCCATAAAAACCTCCTTGTTGTTAGGATTTCAATTTGAAGTTTAAAGTCTTTTTACTCCCCTACCCTGCTCGCCTTCATCATATTTGTTGCACCCGTTGTCGGTGAAGCCCCCCTAGACTATAACAACCACATCCCCCCTTTTCAAGAATCTTTTTTTGATTTTTGATTATACGATGCGGCAATAAGCCCTTCTTTGCCATAAATATCTCGTGTGGTTATGGTAATATGGTTTCCTGATTTAATAAGCCTTATTGGTTTTCCGTCTTTCAGAAGCCATGTCCTGGTAAGTTTTTTATTCCTTCTAAAGTCGTAGTAGAATGTCCTAATGTGGCAACAATCTTAGTTTTACACATAAAATTACCTGTAAATGCTTTATAGCCGCAGGATTAATCTTATTGGACGTAGTTAATATTTTTGCAGCCTGCCCATTTATGGGCGCATTTTGTAACTCAAGGCTTTAGCCTTGAAAAACTCAAATCTGAAGGTTTGAGTTACAATCGCCGATAAATCGGCAGACTACTGATAATAACATTTATATAATTTTTGCGGAGAAACACCAAGATAATAAAGGCTCAAAAACATCCAGTTTCTTAAAGTTGTCCTCAAAACACCTCTCTTCTCCCAGCGCCTCGGAGATGTAGAGGCCTGCGCATCCACTAAAATAACCTTGCCAACCTTCTTGAGCCTTCTCATTAAGTCCACATCCTCCATCAGTGGAAGCCCCATAAAACCTCCAACCGATAAAAAGACATCCCTTCTGACAAATATAGCCTGGTCCCCGTAGATAAAGCCAAGGCGTCTTGACCGAAGATTAACTATTGCCTCTATAATACTAAAAGAGAATTTTCCTGAGTTTATTTTTAACCTGAACCCCCCTCCAACAACTTTAGCATCTTTTAGCGCTTCTGCAACTTTTTCCATCCAGCCATCAGGAAGCCTTGTGTCTGCATGTAGGAAAAGGAATATATCGCCTGTCGCCATTCTTGCCCCGTTATCCATCTGAGCGCCTCTTCCTTTTTCCGACATGATAATCTTGTCTGTGAACCCATTGGCTATTTTGATTGTGGAATCACTGCTTCCGGCGTCTGCAATAATAATCTCCGCATCTTGGCCAACTGATTTCAAGGTATGTTCAAGATTATCTTCTTCATTCAAGGTTGGAATTATGACGGAAATGGACATAGAAAATATCGTTGTCAGTGTCCGTTTACCGTGACCGTAAAATACAAATACGGACACTGGAAACGGTCACGGCTCACGGTTTTTATGTTTTCAATACCTCATCCATCCATTTAAAGTAATCCTGCAACCCTGCCTCTATTGGAAAGGCTATAATCTCCGGCACCTCGTAACTGTGCAGTTTTTTAACCCGTTTTTCCAGCTTTTTAAAGAGAGATGCCTTGCTTTTCACCAAAAGCAGAACCTCGGTTTGTTTGCATATTTCACCCTTCCACTTAAACATGGATTTTATCTCAGGTATGATATTGCAGCAGGCTGCCAAACCATGTTTCACAAGTTCGCTCCCTATCTCCTCCCCCTCCTGCAAGGAGCCTGCAGCAATCAAAACCATGATATATTTTTCCATATTGTCTCCTCTTTCAAGTTGCGCATTGTTAAAATTTTTAAAGTCATATCCAATTATAAAAGCCTTTTTAAATATGTTCTGCTATTTTCTTCAAGTTATTGCTTAATATTCCAAATTCTTTAAGGCTAAGGGTCTCCCCCCTTGCCTGCGGCTCTATACCAGATTGCTCTAAGGCATTTCTAATCTCCTGGGTTGTCAGTTTTAAAACCTTTAAGGCATTTAGCAGGGTTTTCCTCCTCTGCCCAAAAGACGCCTTAACAACTCTTTTAAAAAAGCTGATGTCATATATTTCAACTCTCGGTTTCTGCAATATAGTGAACCTAACAACAGAAGAATAGACATTTGGTTTTGGATAAAATGAAGATGGCGGCACATCAAACTCTATATTTACATCTGCAAACAGTTGAACAAATATAGACAAAACACCGTACTCTTTTGTGTCAGGCTGCGATACAATCCGTTCGGCCACCTCTTTTTGCAGCATAAGCAGGAACATTGAAAATATCTCGCGCTCCTCAAGAAGTTTAAAAATAATGGGTGTTGAGATGTTGTAAGGGAGATTGGAAATAACCTTAAACCACTGTTTTATGCCCGCAGGGGCAAGCTTCTTGTTATCGTTGTAGGGCGGGCTTTGCCCGCCATTTTTATCCGTCTGTTTTTGGTGGGCGCAGCCCACCCTACAAAACAATTCTTTATACGAAATTTTTAATGCATCTTGACATATTATTTTTTCAAAATTATCCCTGCTGCCGAATCTTTTATCAAGAATATCTGCAAAACCCTTATCTATCTCTATTGCCAGAACCTTTGCCCCTGTGTCCAACAGCCGCTCTGTCAGCATGCCAAGACCGGGGCCTATTTCTATTACCGTATCGTCCTCTTTCAGTTCAAACGCATCAATAATCTTGCCGGCAATCCGTTCATCGGTGAGAAAGTTTTGGCTGAATCTTTTTAAGGGAGAAAAACCGTAAGATTGTAGTTGCCGATTTATCGGCGTTTTAGAATTTTTCTTTGGTTTGTTTAACATCGGCAATCTTGATTGTAGTCAATGATTTGCAGCTTATCGGTTTATCTACGTTTTTAAATACGCCCATAAATGGGCACACTACATTCTTTATTCCATATTTGGTATCGCATTCATATCAAGCCCGCCTCTGATTCCATTCTTTAAAAAATGATACGCTGCCGCCGCAATCATAGCGCCGTTATCGCTGCACAGTCCTGGCTCCGGGATAAAAATCTTTATGCTATTGTCTTTAGATTTTATGCGCATTTTTTCTCTCAATCTGCTGTTGCAGGCAACTCCGCCGGAAACTACCAGGCTATCTATGTTATTAGCCTTGCATGCCGAAACAGCCTTGTCTGTCAGCACATCAACGATTGCCTCTTGAAAACTGGCCGCAAGGTCGTTTATATTGATTTTCGATTTTCGATTTTCGATTTTCGATTTAAACCCTGACCCCTGACCACTGACCCCTGACCCATGACTTTCAGTTTCCTTAAGATAATTAAGAACTGCTGTCTTAATGCCGCTGAAGCTGAAATCAAGGGTATCCTTTGATATATATGGCCGTGTAAACTCTATTGCAGAAACATTTCCGCTTTTTGCAAGCCTGTCTATAACAGCGCCGCCCGGATAGCCGAGCCCCAAAAGTTTTGCAACCTTGTCAAACGCCTCTCCTGCCGCGTCGTCTCTGGTTTGGCCAAGGATTTCATAATTATCAAAGTCTTTAAATTTAAAAAGTGTGGTATGCCCGCCTGATACAACAAGGGCGATGAAGGGAAAAATCGGATATTGGGGATCAGGGATCGGGGGTCGGATATTATCATTTCCATTCCCTGTTCCCTGTTCCCTGCTCCCTGCCTCTAAAAACACTGCCATAGGATGCGCTGTTATATGATTCACTCCGACAAATGACATGTCCTTTACATAGCAGATAGCCTTTGCAAATGAAAGACCGACAAGTATGGAGCCAACCAACCCGGGACCCTGCGTGACACCAATGGCATCTATATCATCCAATGTTACTTTTGCCTGATTTAATGCCTCCTCTACTACCGGTATAACTGTCTCAAGGTGCCTTCTTGACGCAAGTTCAGGCACAATACCGCCATATTTTTTATGTATCTCATCTTGAGAAGACACAACATTGGAAAGGATATACCTGCCGTCTTTTACAACCGCAGCAGCCATATCATCGCATGAAGATTCAATACCGAGGATTAACATAATAAATTAAAGATTCAAGTTGTAGGTTGAAAGTTGTAAGTAAAAGACTTAAATCTTACAACTTAAATCTTAATAACTTAAAACCCGCAACTTATCTCCCTCACTCCCCTCAAAAACTCCTCTATATCATCAGCCGTATTAAAATATCCCGGGCTTACCCTAACAGCCCCTGATGGATAAGTGCCGGCAGACCTATGAGCGCAAGGGGCGCAGTGAAGACCGCATCTTAACATAATGCCGAATTCATTATCCAGTCTGTAACCGATATCCGAAGGGTCTTTGCCTTGCATATTAAACGAAACAAGATGTGTTCTCTTTTTTTCATCCTGCGGCCCGATAATCTCTATGCCTTTTATGCCTGATAAACCATCCAATATCTGCCTTATTAGCCCCTCTTCATACCGCCTTATCTTTTTAACACCCTCTTTTAAGAGAAATTCTATGCCTGCGCCAAGCCCTCCTATGCCTGGGGTGTTTATGGTGCCTGATTCAAGCCTGTCAGGGATTTCTACCAGCTCATCATCCTCGCCTGTGCCTCCGTCAATAAAAGGCAACGGTTCAATCCCTTCCCTAACATACAATAACCCTGTGCCCTGCGGGCCAAACAGGCTCTTGTGTCCTGTGGCAGCGAATATATCCACATTTAATGCCTCAATATCTATGGGCATTGCGCCTGCTGTTTGAGCGGCATCAACCATGAATAAAACATTTTTCTTTCTGCATATCCTGCCTATCTCTGCCACAGGAAGTATTGCGCCGAACACATTCGAGGCATGGACAACAGATATGAGTTTTGTCTCTTTTCTTATTGCCTTTTCAATATCCTTTGGCTCAACCCAGCCGTTTTTATCAACCTTAAGTTGTGTAACTTGAACCCCCCGCGCCTCCAGTCTTTTTAGAGGTTTTACAACCGCATTATGCTCAATGGATGTCGTAACAACATGTTCTTCTTGTCTTAAAATACCCTTAAACGCAATATTTATAGCCTCTGTGGCATTCTTTGTAAATACAATCCTTGAGGCATTTTTGATGTTAAAAAGTCTGGCAGCGCTTTCCCTTGCCTCAAATATCACACGGCTTGCGTCCAGGGCCATTCTGTGGCCGCTCCTCCCCGGATTTCCGCCTGTGTGCCTCAAGATATGGTCTATCCTTTGATAGACCGATTCGGGTTTTGGATATGATGTGGCTGCATTGTCTAAGTATATCATGGTTCTATAACCTCAAGTTGTAGTTGCCGATTTATCGGCGATTTTTAAGACGCCCATAAATGGGCAAACTACATTCTAAAATCTCAATCATAATATCAATTTCTATGGATTGTTCAAGAAAAGAATGCCCCTCCTTGCAATTCATAAAGTTTGTGCTATGCTCTTAGCACGAATAAAACCGTGCCTACACTTTTGTAGGCACGGTTTTAACAGTGCCTAACCAAGGGGCGGCCTCATCCCATTTTTGTGACAAATATGTTTAATATCCAAGGTAAAAAATCGCTTTTTTTCAAAACTGCTGTGGTTTTGTTTGCTGCCTGTTTTCTTGAACTCATGCTGTTTATGATATGGGAAAATACCGTGGCTGCATTAAAGGGAAACTCCGTTATCATAAATATGGTTGGTGCCGAGCGGGTGAGATTATTGAAGATTGCGTTTTTAGCAGAAAATTATGATGAGGGGATAGAACAGGATGCAGGGGCAAAGACCGAACTTGATAAAGAGATAAATCTGTTTGAAGATATCCTCTTCGGACTCAGAGACGGTAATCAGAGCTATAACCTTAAGAAGCAAGACTCGCCTGAAATAATAGCCAAGCTTAATCAGAATATAGATAAATGGAATAAGAGTGTAAAGCCAATGTTTCAAAACATGCTTTTTGCATCAAGCAGTGAAAATAATCCCCCTGTATCCCCCTTTGACAAAGTGGGAATCAAAGGGAAATTAAAAGACTACAGGCAGGAGATTTTTACATATCTTGATGATATAAATGGATTGGTTATGTTGTTTAAGATTCCTTCAGAGAAAAAGATTAACAGGCTGCGCCAATTACAAATTGCGTTTTTATTTTTAAGCGGCCTCATTGTATTGGGGAGCCTTATTGCTCTTTATAGTGTTATCATTAAACCAATCAAAAAGCTCAACGTGGCGGTGACGGCTGCGGCCTCAGGAGACATTTCCCAGACAGTGCCGGTATTATACGGGGACGAGATAGGGATGCTCTCAACCTCATTCAATACTATGACGTATCATATCAAAACCATGACCGACAGTTTGAAGGAGAGTGAGGAAAAGTTTAGAAGTATGGTTGAGAGGAACTTTGATGCGATACATATTATAGATATGGATGGAATATTTATCTACTCCTCCCCGGCGGTGGAGAGGGTTGCCGGATACAAACCCGACGAAATTATAGGAAAACACTTCAAGCATTTCATTGCTGAAACTGATATCCCAAAGGCTTCACAGGCCTTTTGTGATATGGCGAGCAGCAAGACTTTGGAGATGGTAGAGCTTAAGGCAATAAGGAAAGACGGGGATCCTTTCATTATAGAGGCAAATGGTTCTCCTGTTTTTAAGAATGGAAAAATTATAGCTATCCAGGTGGTATACAGAGACATCACAGAAAAAAAGATGCTTGGAGAACAATTAATACATTCTCAGAAGATGGAGGCAATAGGCCAGCTTGCCAGCGGCATTGCCCATGATTTCAACAATATCCTGACTGCAATAATAGGATATGGAACCCTTTTGATTAGAAAAAAACCCGACGACAATCTTGTAAAGGAATATACAGGCGAGATAATAACCTCGGCCAACCGCGCGGCTGTCCTTACCAGGGATCTGCTTACATTCAGCAGAAAACATGCTATAAACCCCCAGCCTGCTCTTTTGAATGAACTTGTAAAAATGGTTGAAAGGATTCTGGCAAGGGTGATTGGCGAACACATTGAACTTAAGGTAACCCTTGCAGATAAAAATCTGATAGTGAAAATGGATACCACTCAGATTGAACAGGTTTTCTTAAATCTTGCCGCAAACGCAAGAGATGCTATGCCGGAAGGGGGAAAAT
The DNA here is from genome assembly GCA_016219285.1 of Deltaproteobacteria bacterium. GTDB lineage: Bacteria > Desulfobacterota > GWC2-55-46 > UBA9637 > UBA9637 > JACRNJ01. The sequence goes on along the minus strand of JACRNJ010000032.1, from coordinate 40,260 downwards.
TAACCATAGATGTCAGCCGTGTGAAATTGGACAATGACCTTATAAACAACCACGATTACGGTATTCAAGGACAATATGCGCTTATAACCTTTGCAGATACAGGCATCGGCATTGATAAAAATATTCAATCAAGGATATTTGAGCCATTCTTCACAACCAAAGAGGTTGGAAAAGGCACAGGGCTTGGACTGTCAATGGTCTATGGTATTATTAAACAACACAACGGCTATATAAATGTCTACAGCGAACCGGGGCAGGGCACAGCATTTAAAATATACTTGCCTCTGTTAGAAAAAGGCGTCTTGGGTAAAAAGAAAGAGACGGAGGCTGCCGCTCCAAAAGGCAATATGGAAACCATTCTTGTTGCAGAGGATGACCCTGACAGCAGAATAACAATAAAAGCTGTGCTTGAAGAATATAATTATAAGGTTATAGAGGCTGTGGATGGAATAGATGCGATAAGCAAATTTACTGATAAAAAAGATGAAATAAATCTCCTTATCCTTGACATGATAATGCCAAGACTAAACGGCAGACAGGCTTATGAAGGGATAAAAAAGTTAGACCTAAATATCAAGGCCATCTTTATAAGCGGATATACAGCGGATGTGATAAAGGCAAAAGATTTGCTTAAACCAGGATTTGTTCTTCTTCCAAAACCAATAGCGCCGAATGAGCTTTTAACAAAGATAAGAGAGGCGCTGGATAAATGACCCTTGTAAACATAGAAAACCAGATTTCAATGATTATTGTAGACGATGACCCTGCTGTGCTTAAAGCCACCTCTCTGATTTTCGGGGAGTCAGGTTATCTTGTTGCTACCTGTGATAATGCCAGGGAGGCATTGGCTGAATTGCAAAAAAAACAGTTTGATGTGGTACTGAGCGATATAAACATGCCTGAGATGACAGGCATTGAGCTTCTTGAAAAAATCCACATCTTCAATAAGGAGATTCCGGTAATTTTAATGACCGGATACGCAGAGTTAAATATGGCAGTTGAAGCCATTAAAAAAGGGGCGGCTGATTTTATTCTCAAACCCTATGATACTGCTTATCTTACCCATTCCATAAAAAAGGCGGTTGACTATTACAGGCTTATGCAGATGGAGAAAAATTATAAATTTAGACTTGAAAAAGATATAAAAGAAAGAACACAGGAACTTGCTGAAGCCCTTATCATGGTCAAGAGCATGAATACAGAGGTAGTTCACCGCCTGACCGTGCTATCTGAATACAGGGACATTGATACCGGGGCGCATATTAAAAGGATAGGGGCGTATTCCGGCAAACTGGCAGAAACGTTGAGCATGTCTAAAGATTTTATAGAGACAATAACCCTTGCAAGCAGCATGCATGACATTGGTAAGATAGGCATCTCTGATAACATTCTCTTAAAGCCAGGCCCTCTCACACCGGAAGAGTTCAATATTATGAAAATGCATACCACCATAGGCAAGCAGATGATGGCAGATTCCATGCATCCTCATCTGCAGATGGCGGCAACCGTGGCCTTGAATCATCACGAAAGATGGGACGGCACAGGATACCCTCAAGGATTGAAAGGCGAGGGAATACCAATAGAAGGCAGGATAACTATAATCGTTGACCAGTATGACGCATTAAGGAGCAAAAGGCCTTATAAAAAACCTCTCAGCCACAATGAAACCTGTAAAATAATAACCGAGGGTGACGGAAGAACAAAACCGAAACACTTTGACCCTGAAGTGCTTAAGACATTTATTGAACTCCCTGCTTCAACATTTGATGAGATATTTGAGAAATATAAGGATTAAATATAAGCGCCAAATTGCAAGCATCAATATTCAAATAATAACCAATGACCAAATTACAATAGCCAAACAAAGGATATGATTGGGAAATTGGGAATTGGTGATTGAGATTTATTTGCTATTTGGGATTTGCAATTTGGAATTTGTATTTATCCCACCTCATCATACTCCCTCACCCTGAAACCAACGCCGAGCTCATCTTCGGCCAATTTCCTGCACGGCTCTATATCAAGTTCTGGCACAGCAACTACGGTGGCAACAACCGTTGAAATATGCTTTTTTGCCTCTTTCAAAAACCAAACTATGGCAGGAAATGCCTTGTCGCCAAATGGTGTTTTGATGAGTTTTTGATATGTTGCTGAATCCGGGGCATTGAGACTTACGGAGATTGTATCCACAAACTTAAGTTCAGGCAGGATATTTCTTTCATGAACAAGATTGGCAAGGCCGTCTGTATCTATCCGTATCTTACAACCCTGTTTTTTTAGAAACAATCCAACCTCTTTAACAAGGTCGAGTCTTATAAGCGGCTCGCCAAACCCGCAAAATACAATCTCGTTATATTTTTCAGCAGGCCTGTCGCCCACAGCCATTATTACATCAAGAAAGACCGGCTCTTGCTTCAATCTCAAATAATGACCCTTGACAGTATAATCATTCGACCCCCGCTTAAAGCCTGCGGGGGCATGCTTTGCGCAGAATGTGCAGTAGTTGGTGCATCGGTTGGTGATATTGAGGTAAAGTGAATTCCTGATGGGATACGCTATTCTGGTTTCTTTATTTTCTTTCTCAATGCCGAATAGTTCCTTTGCATTTAATGTGGTAATCCTTGCCACATCGTCAAACGATAATCCCTTTATCTCAGAAATCCTTTTTCCAGTTTCTGCAACAAATGCCGGTTCATTCCTCTTGCCCCTGTGCGGCTCAGGAGCCAGATACGGGCAATCGGTTTCAAGGAGCATTCTTTCAATAGGAATCTTTTTTACAACCTCATGGACATTTGCCGCCTTTGGAAATGTGACAACACCTGTAAAGGAGAGATAGAGACCCATATCAAGGCATTTCTTTGCCATTTCATAGCTGCCGGAAAAACAATGCAAAACACCTCCGATGTCTCTGACACCTTCCTGCGCAAGCATATCCAAAGTGTCGTTCTGTGCTTCCCTGCTGTGAATGGTAAGAGGCAGATTTAATTCACGGGCTATTTGGATTTGCCTTGCAAATACTGCTTTTTGAACATCCCTCGGCGAGTGTTCGTAATGATAATCAAGCCCTGTTTCGCCAATGGCGATAACCTTTGGATGGAGCGCCAGTTCCTTGATTTCATTAAATGCGTCATCATTTGCATCTTTGGCATCATGTGGATGAACACCAAGGGCAGTATAGATAAAATCGTATTCATCGGCAAGCTCTGCAACATGCTTGAGTCCTTTTTCAATTTGCCATGTGCCTACAGTGATTATATGTCCAACGCCTGCATCCTTTGCCCTTTTTATCACGTCATCCAGGTCGTTCTTAAATTTAGGGTCGTCAAGATGGGCATGGGTGTCTATGAGTTTATATTGGTTTGACAATATGGTAACCTAACCTATACTAAAGACAGGTTAAGGTTGAGAAATACATTCACCTTAACCTCAGCCTTAACCTTTTCTTTAATGTTCATGCTCCCTATGCTCATGTTCCATATTTTCTCCACCTATTTGATGGCCGGCTTCACCTGATAATTCACCGACCTCAACTTCTGTTGCAGTCCATATACCTCCATCCTTTACAACTCTTTTACAGATAACCTTATAGCTGCCTTTTTTATTGCTTGCTGAAACCACTGCCTCGTCTACCTTCTCTGACAATAATCTGCAGTCCGCCATATTTACATTTGCCCCTGCGTTCACAAGCGCGGCTTGCGCAACATCTACAGGGCTGTTCCTCCATGACTGATATCCACTGTCCGCAGCCTTCTGAAGTCTCTGTTCCTCGGTCATATCTACATTCAACTTCACAACTCTGGCAGGCTTCTTATCCTGAGCAGGTTTCACATCTGCATTGTTTCCTTTTGAACAACTGGAAATAAAGGCAAGCATTGTGAATAAAGTCAGTAAGTTTTTCATAGCATCTCCTGTGTTATCAAGGCTTTATAGTTGACGATAAAAATAATGTAGATGTAGTTTGCCCGACCCAACTTTCTGTTGGGTGCCCCCATGGGCGTATCCCAGCTTAAAGCCTGCGGGGACAAGTTTAAAATCGCCGATAAACCCCGTTAGAAGTTCATTTTAAGGGAGTTAATGTTAATAAAGTTTCATCAAAATCTTCAATTGAAAAGCTTCTAACGGGGTAAATCGGCATACTACAAATTTATGTCGCTGACTATAGGTTTGAAATCTTTAAGTCTCTACTTTAGGAAACAGCACATCTCCTTTACACACCTTTGTGCCGCTGATGTCTTTGCCCCATGTTACTTCTTCATCAAAATCTATGCCTTTGAAACTTTTTTCCAAGCCAAGCTGTTGCCATATCTTTTCAGCAGTGGATGGCATGAAGGGATAAAGATAAATTGCAATTATTCTCAAACCTTGGGCAAGGGTGTAAAGAATGTCGTTGAGTTTTATTTTATTTCCTTGTTTATATACCTTCCACGGCGTAGTTTCTTCAATATATCTGTTCATACTATTTATAACAGACCATATATCAAACAAAACCAGATGGAATTGAAGGTTGCCCATGTGAAGGTCTATATCAATAGGAAAACGGTTTTTGATATTGGCTTCACTCTGCTGTTCCGTACTAATATTAAAGCTATAAGCAGGAATTTTACCCTCGCAATATTTTTCAATCATTGTTAGCGCTCGGCTCAATAAATTCCCCAGATCATTGGCCAAATCCCCGTTTATCCTTCCCTTCAATGCATTTACTGAAAAATCTCCATCAAGTCCGAACGGAACCTCACGCAATAAGAAATATCGGAACTGGTCAACACCGTATTTATCAATTATCTCATTTGGGTCAACCACATTTCCCAGAGACTTGCTCATCTTCTGGCCTTCCACGGTCCACCAGCCGTGGGCAAAGACATTCTTTGGCAGGTTCATGTCAAGGGCCATAAGCATGGTAGACCAATAAACCGCATGGGTAGTAAGGATGTCTTTTCCAATAAGATGATGGTCGGCAGGCCACCACTCTGTATCTGTGGGCGCAAGATATTTCGTGGCGGAATAATAGTTCAGCAGGGCGTCAAACCAGACATAGGTGGTGTAGTTTTCATCAAAGGGAAGAGGTATGCCCCACGCAAGTCTGGCCTTTGGCCGTGATATGCAGAGGTCTCCAAGGATTCTGTTTTTGAGAAAGCCCAACGCCTCATTTCTTCTCATCTCCGGAAGTATAAACCCGGGATTCTTTTCTATATGTTCAACAAGCCTCGTCTGATACTTTGACATGAGGAAGAAATAATTCTCTTCTTCTATATGTTCAACAGGCCGTTTGCAATCAGGACAGCTGCCTTCCGTAATATCCTTTTCTGTCCAAAATCTCTCGCACGGCGTACAGTAGAGCCCTTGATATGAACGTTTCTCTATCTCTCCTTTGCCCCACAGCTTCTGGAGAACTTCTCTTACAATATTTTTATGCCCATCATCTGTCGTCCGTATGAATGCATCGTTGGTTATATTTAAGGTTTTCCAGAGGTTCTTGAAATTATCCACCATCAGGTCTGCATGTTCCTTTGGAGTCCTTCCCCTGTCCTTTGCGGCCTTCTCCACCTTCTGTCCATGTTCATCCGTGCCGGTCAGAAAAAGGACATTGCGCCCCTTGAGCCTTTTATACCTTGCAAGGCAGTCCGCTGCAACGGTGGTATAAGCATGGCCGATATGCGGCACATCATTGACATAATAGATGGGCGTTGTTATGTAAAATACCTTCTTGTTTTGCTGCATCTGGATTTATGCCCCTGGTAAAGAGGATGGTTGGCTTTGTTCTGGCTTATGAGAATGGCAACAATTTGAACCTGAATCACAGGCATCTTGCGATGCTTCATACGAAAGACAGCACATAAGCCTGCCGCAAACACCTGACAACTTTGCAGGATTGAGAGAGATATTTTGCTCTTTTGCCATTTTAACGCTTACCGGTTCAAAATCCACAAGATGAGTTGAACAGCAGAGCATTCTTCCGCATGGGCCCACACCGCCTAACATCTTAGCCTCATCCCTGACCCCTATCTGACGCATTTCTATTCTCGTATGAAGCTCGTTAGCCATATCTTTGACCAGATCCCTGAAATCAACTCTGTTTTCTGAAATAAATGAAAATATGACCTTGCTTGAGTCAAAAAGGTATTCTACATTTACAAGTTTCATGGAAAGGCCGTGTTTGGCTATCTCTTTCCTGCATACAGCAGCTGCTTCATCTTCCATCTCTTTGTTGAATTCAAACCGCTCCCTATCTCCACCTGTAGCCTTCCTTATTACTTTTTTCAACGGCTGAACAAGGTTTGTCTCGTCCCTCTGCTTACTGCTTGCAGGGGCAGGTTTGTCAAGCGGGCTGCGCGCAACCCAACCCAGACCCATCCCCTTTTGTGTCTCCACAACGACCTGTTCGCCAGTTTTAAGCTCCAGATTATTGACATCAAAATCATATATTTTGCACGCCCTTTTAAACCTTACGCCTACTACCTTTGGCATTATATCAATCCTCCATTATGATTTACGATTTTATACAGAGCGTCATAACTTCGCATACCTGTGTTGCTCCTCGGTCTGCTTTGTTCTGACGCTCTGTATGCGCAACTATTTATGTCGCTGTGTATAGATTTATGATTTGCAAGTAAGGTGAAGTATTTAAAATCGTAATTCGTAAATCGTAATTCGTAAATCATTATGTGGCAAGCTGCATAAGCAAATTTTCAATAGTCAATTGTTTATTTGCATACCTTGGCGGCATAATATCAGATTGGGCATTTAGCACCATTTGAAAATCGGATATAAGCCTTGAAAAAGTTTGGCGCTCCATATGCTGTCTTAAAACAGGCAGGAGGTCTGAATTTACAACCATATCCTCCACACCTTCCTTTAATATCGCAATATCTCTATACCATATTTTGAGAAACTCCAGAGACTCTACAGGCCTCTCTCCTTTTGATATCTTTTCAGCTGCTTTGAACATTCCTTCTGCATCATCCAAAGATAACCGTGATAATACTTCAACAATCTTTTTCCTTTGTTCAAGCATGGTATCCATATCCAAGTTTAATGCCTTTCCTATGCTGCCTCCACTCAAACAAGCAAGCAGCACAGCAGTTTCTTTTGCTGCCCCCAATCGTTCTCCGACTATGTCAAGCATAACATTTTGCGGCAGCGGGGTAAAATTGATCCTTTGGCAGCGAGAAGTTATTGTCGGCAAAATGGCTCCGCCATCGCTAACAACCAATATTATAATGGAATCAGAAGGTGGCTCTTCAAGTGTTTTAAGGAATGCATTCTGAGCCTCTTTATTCATCTTCTCGGCGCAGTCTACTATACACACCTTTTTGCCGCCTCTTGCTGCCCTGTAAGACAGCCTTTGCTGAACATCTCTCACAGCATCAATCTTTATTGTGCCGGCTATATGGTCTATTTTCCCGCCCTTGGATTCCGGCTCTCTCGGCTCAATCAGAAAGACATCGCTGTATGAAGAGGCCTCTATATCCTTGCAGTTTTGACAAACCCCGCAAAAATCATTATTACTTCCATCACATCCTGTTTTGTTAAATGGCGATAAGGAGGGGCTCTTGTTTGCAGCAGAGCAGTTAAGCGCCTTTGCAACGGAAATGGCAACAAGCCGTTTGCCTATCCCTTCATGCCCAGCAAATAAAAATGAATGAGCAACTCTATTATTTGAAATGGCTTTCTTCAAAATGCTTATTTCTCTATCATGTCCTAAAATATCTTTGAATGACATAATATAGATAGACAAATCCAAATATCAAAATCCAAATGTCAAATAAAACCCAAATTTCAAAATTCAAACGTTAAATTTGTCATTTGAGATTTATCATTTGAAATTTATTTGTAATTTGGATTTTGACATTTGGCATTATACCTATTTCTCCCCCATCGCCTCAAATTTTGTGTCCAGTATACCACATATCTCCTTGTGAATTACAGGAATATCTCTATTTCCGTTTATAACCTTAATTCTATCCGGCGATTCTTTAGCTAATTGCAGATAGCCGTCCCGTATACGTTTATGAAACTCTATATTTTCCCTTTCAAAACGATCCTCCTTATTGCCGTTTGGCCGGGTGTCTATCCGTGCCAATGCGCGTTTCAATCCAATTTCAGGCTGACAATCTATAATAAATGTAATGGTTGGCATTACACCCTGACTTACCCACTCATTAAGGCTGGCAATCGCCTCAAGGTTTAGGCCTCTGACACAGCCTTGATAGACTATAGTAGAATCTGCAAATCTGTCGCATAAAACTATTTTTTTATCAAGAAGCGCTGGCTTTATGACCTCGCTAACCAGTTGCGCTCTGCAAACTTCATAAAGTAAAAGTTCTGACCATGGGGCAATAGTTTGGCCTTCCATATTTAAGAGCACACCTCTTATTTTTTCACCCAGTTCTGTTCCACCGGGTTCCCTTGTAGAAACAACATGGAAACCTTTCCATTCCAGATGTTCTTTCAACATCTCCATCTGCGTTGTTTTTCCGCTTCCCTCAACTCCTTCAAATGTGATAAAAAGGCTCAAATTAACCTCCTAATAAAAGATTTGGTAGCGTAGAAAATAGGAGACCTTACATTAAATCCCTTAACCCCACCCTCACCTTCATCCTCTCCCTGAGGGAGAGGAAAATAGTTTCCTCCCCTTCAAGGGGAGGACAAAGGTGGGGATGGGATTTCATGGGTTTTGCCTCAAAGCCTCCAATTTAGAACGCTATAAAAGATTTGCCTCCTTCAGGACATCCTTCGCTGACACAAGATGCCTTGACAGCTCCAGATCCTCGGCTGTCATACCCATGGCAAGGCCAACCAATTGAGCAAGATGAAAAACCGGCATGCCTATCTTCATATTTAGTTTTCTCTCTGCCATACCCTGATAATTGTCAAGGTTTATATGACAGAAAGGGCACGGTGTAACCATGCAATTTCCACCTTCATTTTTAGCATCCAAAAGCCTCTTTCCTGTCATCTCCACTGCCGTATCCTCTGTTATCATATCCACCTGAAATCCGCAGCACTTGTTTTTCCCTTCATACTCTACTACCTCTGCCCCAAGTATTGTAATTACCGCCTCCAGAGACCACGTCCTTTCAGGGTCATCAAACCCCAATGCATCTGACGGCCTTAAGGAATGGCATCCGTAAAATGGAGCTACTTTCAGATTCTTTAACGGCATTGCCACTTTCTTCTTCAAATTCTCCAACCCATAATCTTCAGCTAAAACCCAAAGAAGCTGTTTTACCTCTATAGTGCCATTGTATCGTAAACCTGCCGCTGCCAATATTGCATTTGTCTTTTCTAAAAGCTTTGGGTCGCTTTTTAAATCCCTGTTTGCCGTTGACATCACCATAAGGCATGTGGAGCATATAGTCATTATATCCATGCCTATCTCCTCTGCCTGCGCAAAGATCCTTGCATTCAGGGCGACAGAAAGGTCATAGTCGTAGTCGGTCAAGAGGCCAGCACCGCAGCAGTTTGCCTTTGGCATATCATGGAGTTCTATACCAAGTATTTTGGCAACCTTCCGGGTTGTTGAATTCGCCTCTTTTGTTACTGCCTGGGATGCACAACCGGGGTAGTAGGCGTATTTCAAGGTTTTGGCCATAACGATTTAAATTAAAAATTTCTAATTTCTAAATCCTAATTTCCAATAAAATATCAAATGACAAAAAGCATAAATGAGAAATTCAGTCATTGGGTATTTGCTCCGAAAATAGCCCATCCCCACCCTAACCCTCCCCTTGAATGGGAGGGAACAAAAAAGTCTCCTCTCCCTCAGGGAGAGGATTAAGGTGAGGGTGGGGTTAATTTTCATGCCCCTTTGTGAGCCAAAGGCTCGTGGGTATTTCATTAGAAATTAGACATTAGGATTTTATGTTTTACTTCTCTACCTTAACCTCAACCTGCTCCTTTCTCTTCTCTATCTCCTCATATATTTTCTTCACCTCTTCAATTTTTTCAATCTGCGGAAATATGAGCGGCATAGGCATTTTTCCGTGCATTTCCATTTTCAACCCAAAGGGTATCATGCCTAAAGAGCGCAAAAAACCAAGCGTCTTGAAAGTCATTGCGGCCTCATCCAGTCTGCCCACCCTCTTCACGGAATCAACCATTGATTTTACATGTTTTGCGCCATGATTATCTATAACTCCTTGATTTATTGCCTCTGCCCTTAATCTTTCTATTGCCTGAAGTGGCGCTACGTCTTTTGGGCAATACTGAGTGCAGTTTACGCATCTTACGCAATCCCACATACCATGCGCCTCGCTGAGCTTTTCCAGTCTTTTCTTCTTCTCCCCTTCCCTTACATCACCCACAAACCTCCATGCCTTTGCCAAAGCAGCCGGGGCAATAAAATGTTTATCAATCTCTAATGTATTACAGGCTCCATTACAGCATCCGCACATAATACATTTGCTGGAATTATCTATCTTCAAAACATCTTTTTTGCTGACAGCTGATGGCTGATGGCTGATAGCCGACTTACGATTCAACCACGGTTCCACTTTATTTATCTTATCCCAGAATGGATTAAAATCAACAACAAGGTCTTTTATCACCCTGTGGTTTGAAAGGGGTTCAATGACCATTGACTCTTTTTTCCTGTATTCGGTAATAAGCTGTGTCTTACAAGCAAGTTTTGGAAAACCATTTATGTTCACAGCACAGGAACCGCAGATAGCGCTCCGGCAAGACCGTCTGAATGCCAACGTCCCATCCTGCACATCCTTCACAAGATGAATGGCATCAAGGATAGTCATACCCTCTTTTACCTCTATGTCATAGGCTTGGAGAAACGGCTCGCACCAGCCTTTACCCATAGGGTCGCAGCGTGAAATTTTAATCTTAATCTTCATCTTATTTATAGAGAGCCATTCATATAAAATTCAACCTGCCATCCGTGCAAGATGCTGTTAGGCATGCAACTAGACGGCTTATTCAATGCCTAAACCTCTTTTGCTGATTTTGCCTCGCAAAACCAGCTGCTTTGTTAAAAATGGATAAACATTTTACAAAAGTAAAACACATAATTTGTTAAGGGTCAACATGCTTTTTTTCGTTTTTCCATTTGCTTTTTCATTTTGCTATGGCCAAAGGGTTAACCATAAAAATGCATGTATTTTTATTCTTACAGCAAGGATGAGTTGAAACCAAAGACAAGAAAAAATTGTTGAAAAAGACACCAACAGCCTTGATTGCGCAGATTAGGAAAAGCGAGGACACAGATATTCCAGGGAGTTTTAATCTGTGCAATCCAGCAGGCTGCTGAAAAACTCCTTTCAAACGTTTCTTTTTTAAGATATACTTATTCCAAAAATTGATTTTTGGGTCTGCGCTTGTTAACCTGCTCGAAAAATGCATTTAGTTTTTATTTTTCGGGGCAAATCCTCACGAGCCATTGGCTCACAAAGGAGGATGAAAATAGCAGGGTGGGCTTTGCCCACCATTACAAAGGACAATGTTTGCGGTGGGCACAGCCCACCCTGCGAGTCTATACAAATCAATAGGTTAAATGTTAGAGAGATGTACATTGCTAAGTTATAAAATAATGATCTCTAACCAATTTAGAGCATTTGACTGAGTGAATCAAATACCATTAGGGAGGTGAGGCCATGGGGATTGCCGATAGTTTTAACAAAAGAACAAGCATGCTTCTTATTACACTTGTAGTAATAGGCGGAGGGATTATTGCCTATTTTTTATTTTTTCACGGCACGGCTGTTACTCCGCCTCCAGAGCCTGAGAAGATTGTCAAGAGGATGAAGATAGAGGTTCCTGCGGCATCCGAAGTAAAAAAAGAAGAAGCAAAACCAGCCGCTGCTCAAGCGCAGGCGCCAGCATTGGCTAAACCCGAAATTTCACCTGTCAAGCCTGGTGTTGTGAAACCTGAGGTTAAAAAGAAAGAAGATGTAAAAACCATGATTGAGAAAAAACCTCAGGACAAAGTATCTGCTCCTGAAAGGGAAACAACAGTGAAGAAAGAGGAACAAAAACCATCTGTCAGCAAGAAGACGACGTATAAACCTTGGGTTGTGCATATCGCATCTTATGTATCAAGAGAAGAAGCAGAGGCTATGGTAAAAAGATTTAAGCAGGATAATTACAATGCATATGTGACGGAATTTGACTTTAAAGGAAAGCAGTGGTATAGACTCAGAATAGGGTTTTATTCCTCGGCCAGCGAGGCAAGAGCTGTAGGGCAGAAGATATCAAACGGCTACAATATAAATGGCATATGGCCGGTTAGACCTGTTAAAAAAGAGATAATGGACCATATGAATTAGAGAATTGTCTAATTAGTGAATTAGATAATTAGCGAAGTTGGAGGTTGGAGGCTTGAAGGTTGAAGGCAAAAATCTCTTGCCTCTGACCTGCTCATCCCTTAACTTCTTACCTCTAATAATCTTCCATCACCAAATCTCATCAGCTATGGAAACGCAATTAGATAAAAAAGAAAAATACATTTTTATTGAAACCTTTGGCTGTCAGATGAATGACAATGATTCAGAGAGGATAATTGGCCTGATGAACCGCCTTAACTGCAAAACTACCGATAGTCCGGATAAGGCAGATATCGTCATACTCAATACGTGCAGTATCAGGGACAAGGCAGAACAAAAGGTTTATAGCGCATTGGGCAGGCTTAAAAAACTTAAGAAACAAAAGCCTGGTTTAATTATTGGTGTAGGCGGTTGTGTAGCGCAGCAAGAAGGGAATAGATTATTAAAGAGGGCTCCATATCTTGATGTTGTATTTGGCACGCACAATATTCATCGGCTGCCAGATTTGATTAAGACGGTTGAGAGCACAAGAAGCAGGGTTGCTGCTACTGAATTCTTCAATTTTATTGAAGATGAGCAATCCTTGGAGTATATATATCCGGAAAATAAATTGGAAAATCATGGCAGCATGGTTAAGGCATCCATTACTATAATGAGGGGATGTGATAATTTCTGCTCATACTGTATAGTCCCATATGTGCGGGGAAGGGAAATGAGCAGGAAAAGCTCAGATATTCTTCAAGAGGCAAAAAAACTGATAAAGGCAGGAGTGAAAGAGATAACCCTTCTTGGGCAAAATGTAAATTCCTACGGCAATAACGGCGCAGATATTTCATTTCCAGAACTTCTTAAGCTGGTATGCAGGCTGGACGGTATAGAAAGGGTTAGATTTATAACTTCGCATCCAAAGGATATGTCTGAAGGGCTTATAAAATTGTTTGACGAGGAAGACAGGCTTTGCAGACATATTCATCTGCCCCTTCAATCCGGTTCCGATACAATATTGAATAGAATGAATAGAGGATATACAAGGGAAGGTTATTCAAATAAAATATTAAAGCTGAAGATGCTATATCCTGACATGGCTATTACAACTGATATTATTGTCGGTTTTCCTGGAGAAACAGAAGCTGATTTTAGAGATACCATGAGTTTAATAAAAGAACTGGAGTTTGACAATATATTTTCATTTAAGTATTCTCCAAGACAGGAGACAATGGCTGCGTCATTTGATAGACAGATTCCTGATATAATAAAAGAGGAAAGACTTGCAATACTTCAGAAGACGCAGATGAATATAACCCATAGCAAAAACCAAGAGATGGCAGGAAAGACAGTGGATATTTTAATAGAAGGGAAAAGCAAGGCAGAGGATGTTGGAGCTGCCATATTAAATAACGCAAAACGCAATCACGCTGTAAACGCAATAACACAGCTCACAGGCAGGACATCATGCAATAAGGTGGTAAACCTTTCCGCTGACAAAAACATGATTGGAAGGATTGTGCCGGTCAGGATAATAAAGGCATCGCCGAATTCCCTGACAGGAAGTATAGAGAAATAAAATCAAGAAAATAAAGGCTCCCGCATTTGGAGATTCAAAAGAAATACCTATATACCATACTAACTTCGCTCCCCCAGTGGGTCATACCAAATTCCGTGTCATTTTCACCGACAAATATTATGGCAGAAAATCCTACGGTAGTATTGCCCTTGATCTTATAATCCACGGATGGATAAATGAGAAAGCTCTTATCATCTGTATTTAAAAGGAAGACCAATGCCCCGTCTATCTTTTCTGTGATGCCGGAGTTGCTTATCCTTGCAAAGATATAGTTTCTCCTCAACTCCCTGAATCTCATTATCTCGTTTGCCTGCAGTAGGTTCCCTTTCATAAGCTCTTTTAAAAAGCCGGTTTTGTATTCGTCATAGCTGTATTTTATAAATCCTTTGAGAGTATTCCATTCTTCGCTATTGTATCCATCGCCATTATATAGGTATTCTAATATAACATTCGTTCCGTCTTTAAATGTATAATGTCCTCCTGCTGCTATATGTGGATAGATTGTTTGATTGTCATCGGGATGATATATTTCGTATAGGTTTGGGCTTCCCTCCTGGATGAGCCTGACTATCTTTCTATCGCTTCCCCATCGAAGGGCTGACTCTGTGTGCAGAACAAGACTCTCTCCAATGGTGGTGGATATGTTAATGCCCGCCCCCGGTATGCTGCTGTTAAAATAGTGAAAAGAGATGTCTGTATTGAGCGGCTCCATCAGAAAACCTGCCTTTAAAATGACCCTATCCTTTTCATCCTGTAGTTCCTTTATATGGGGGGCAAATATTGCAGTTAATGTAATATCTTTAAAATAGGTATCCATACCGATCAGGTAATTACCCTCCCTCTCCACCCGCCTCTCCTCCTCCCTCTTTGCCATATCAACCTCTTTTCCTTCACCTAAGAAATCTGTAGGATTTGAGCCGAGCCCAACCCCATCCCTTATATTCCTTTTGCCAAGATAGAGGAAAAACCTATCTTTAAAACCAATGTCCAGATACCCGTCATCAATAATGGTTTTTATATTTGTATCCTTTTTATCCGATAAAACTGTTGGTCTAAATTTTGAGATGAATTTAAAATTCTGGTAATCAAGGTTGAAATTTATATCGCCATAAAACCTGTTTTTTGAGAGAGAAAAATCCAGTATCTCTCCGTTGGGGTTCAGGAGATAATCATCTTTTAAAAAATAATATGCGGGCTGTTCAATAATCTTGCCGCTGAATTCATAGGTAAATTCCTGCGCATGGGATAGGCAAGAGAGAAAAATAAAAAAGACAAAAAAAGTTACCTTAATTTTGCATTTTACATTTTGCATTTTACATTTTATTTCACCCTTTCCATAAATGTCTTCTGAAAGTGTGCATCGGGAGTGTCTTCAAGTTTTATGTTGCTATATTCCATAATGGATATCTCTGGTTCCTTTATCCCATCATGTATCTCTATGATGGTTGGTCTCTCTTTGCCAAGTATCTCTTTGTAGCCTTTGTAATATCCTGTTTTTAAAAGTTTACCAGACAGGGCAAAAAATTCTGCCTTGATAGGTTTAAAGGTCTCCTTTTCTATCCACAGATTTATACTTTTATATGCTGCGCCCTTTGTCTTTGCAGCGAGGGTCATCTTTATAATTTCCCCTTCATTTTCCAATGATTCAACGTTGTAATCGAGATTATATACAACCCTTGCAACATCTCCGTTTGATACCCTCCCCATAATCTGCTGCTGGGGCGATATTCTTATGGGGTTTCTTGTCCCTGGTATGTATATCCACATATTATCTTCTACCATAAGCAATACCCGTCCTTTATTTGATGGGGGTGATTTAAAGACAACAAGGCTTTTCTTTGCATCTTTGACCCTTACAGAAAATTCTGAAACATCTTCATCATCCCCTTTTTT
This sequence comes from Deltaproteobacteria bacterium, assembly GCA_016219285.1. Taxonomy (GTDB): domain Bacteria; phylum Desulfobacterota; class GWC2-55-46; order UBA9637; family UBA9637; genus JACRNJ01. The sequence continues at coordinate 24,534 of JACRNJ010000032.1, read as the reverse complement.
AACAGTTACCTTTAAGTTAAAGATGAATGTCCTGTCAGGCGCCCTTATATTATCTACCTTTTCAAGTACCTCCTGCGGCGTAAGGGCAAAAGACAGTTGCAGGTTGCAAGTTGCAAGTTGTAAGAAAATAGTTGCGAGTAGAAACTTAAGATGTAAAACTTGAATCTTGCATCTTGAATCTTGCATCTTGATTTTTTTACACATGTCCCAGCGCCTCCACTACCTTTAGTTTCGATGCCTTATATGCAGGATAGATTGATGATAGAGCGGATACAATTACTGTTGAGACAAAGGCATAGAGTATTACCTCCGGCACAATCAATATAAGTGCGATATATCCCTTGTTCATGTTAGGAGGCGGAGGTATGTATATCCCCCCGCTTAAGTTGATGATGTATGCTATTAAAATACCGGCAGCAATACCGAACAAACCGCCGATTATCCCGACCAATATCCCCTCTGATATAAACAACCTCATAATACCCGCCCTCGTCGTCCCGATTGCCCTTAATGTCCCTATCTCCCTCACCCTCTCAAATACGGACATATTCATAGTATTTGCTATGCTGAAAAGGACAATAACGCCTATAATGATTTTTATCACACCGAATATTCCGTTATAGAGCTGAACTACCTTATTGTAAAATATCGCAAGGTCGCTCCATAGCTTATACTCAAGATTGAATCCATTCTTTTTGATAATATCCTCCAATACCAGGGACACCCTGCCGATATTATCAGTATCATTTAAAAGAACTATAATCTTTTCTGCAGAATCCGTGTCTAAAACCCTCTGAACGAGCTTAATCGGCAGTTTTACGAATACGCTGTCATAATCTTGTGAGCCTGTCTGCGCCACACCGACTACTTTAAAATCTAAGGCATTTATAGCACCCTCCGTTGTCGTGGTAAGGATGGTCAGATAATCCCCTACCTTTGCACCGAGCGCCTTCATGAGCTCGATGCCTACTACCCCGCCGTCCGGCATATCCGGCTCAAGTTGTCCGCCCTCTACAATGGTTTCAAAGTCGCTCATCTCTCCTTCCTTTTCTACGGCAATACCTATACCCTTGCATGTGAGTGTCTTTTCTCCTGTGCTGATAAGACCGGAAAATGTGAGCCTGCTGCTGACCATCTTTATATCAGGTATTACTGATAATGCCTTTTCAACAGCCTCCGGATTATTTATCAGGTATTTGTTTGGGTTGGCAACACCCTTTTCCGAATAACCCTTCTTATATATCTGGACATGACCGAGCTGAGTCCTTATTGTTGATTCCCTTAAGCCCTGATAGGTAAATTTAACAAAACCGCCAAAGACTATAATCCCTGTCATACCCGAGATAATTGCCATGAATGTAATAGCAGTCCTTCTCTTATTTCTGAATATATTACGGAGTGATAGTAATATGGTCTTCAACTATTTATCCTCCCATCTGTGATGTTGTATACCTTTTTTGCATATCTCACAACTTTTTGATCGTGGGTTGAAAAGATAAATGTGGTTTTATGCTCCTCATTCATCATCTTCATAAGCTCAAGTATTTCTATGCCTGTTTGTGAATCAAGATTTGCAGTGGGCTCATCTGCAAGGACAATTTTAGGGTTTGTAACAAGCGCCCTTGCAATAGCAACCCTCTGTCTCTGCCCACCGGAGAGTTCATCAGGCTTATGTTTAATAAATTTAGAAAGTCCAACCTCATCGAGCATCCTTGATACCCTTGCCTGCCGTTCCTTTCTATTCATGCCAAGTATCAGTAATGGATACTCTGTATTCTCATAGGCGGTAAGAACAGGGATAAGGTTGAACATCTGGAATATAAAACCGATGGTGTTATTCCTTAATCTTGATAACACTGCATCCGATAATTCAGACACATCTTTATCCATCACCATAATCTTTCCTGATGTCGGGAAATCTAAACACCCTATGAGATTGAGAAGCGTAGATTTCCCACTGCCCGATGGTCCGCAAAGGGATATAAACTCTCCCTCATTAATCTCAAGGTCAATCCCCCGTAGGGCATTGATAACGGACTTACCAAGCCTGTATTCCTTTGTTACATCTTTTAGAGATATCATTTATAAACCCTTTCTTGCCTCGACTCCCCATTTTGAATTTGGAGAAGCCTCAATTGTCTTCCTGAAATACCCCTTTGATAATGCCTCATTCTCTTCTTTATAAAGCATACCGAGATGATAAAAGACCTCTGCCTTTATATCTGAATCAATATCGGATTGGGCATTTATTAATCCCTCAATATGGAGGAAGTCCTTATTTGCAATATCCCTCCTGCCAAAAAACTTTGGCAGTTTAAGGCTGTTATTTGCCCTGACCATCCTTATAGCAATATTATCAGGTGATTTACTTACTGCCCTGTCCATCATGTTTATTCCATCATTCACCTTACTCAGTTTGATAAATAAATTCCATGAATCCCTTGCAGCCATTGTCTTCGCACTGCCCAGATAGGCAATCACTTCATAGTCTTCTGGTGATAATTGATTTGCCTTTTCAAGGTATTCCACAGCCTTATCAGATGCCCCTTTCATCCCAAGGACAGCTAAATTGTGGTATGCAATACCCAGCACTTTAAGGCTATCTTTAGCTGAAGGCTCTGAATGTATCTTCTTTTCAACCCCATCTATAATTTTGTAAAGCCCCTCTTTCTCCCTGAGATTGTATATCTTTTTAACATCAGTCTCAGCATAACCCTTACTTGAGAGGGCTGAAACAATTAAAAGAGATATAGCAATTTTTAATATCATCATAAGCATAAATATAATCTGAACGGAGAGGACAGGCAATTGATAAGCGATGAATAGTAATATGGAGAGATAAAGGGTTTATAGAGGGGATGAATTGTAATACAGCTTACATCTGCCTGAAGAGGTGGGAGTATGCACGACTAACGATAAGGGTTTCCTGCAAATCCCTTAAATTCACTTCATATCTGTCTGTGAAGGATTTAGTCAATTTGGAAATATGCGACACATTTACAATAGCCCCTCTGTGTATTCGCCAGAATTTATCAGGTGGAAGCTCCTCCTCCAGCTCTTTAATTGCCTTTCTGATGAGAAACTCACCATTCCCGGTCCTTACAACAGTGTATCTATCAGCCGACTTAAAATAATAAATCTCGTTAATATTAATAATCCTGATACTACCTTTATGCAGAACCCTTATCCACTCAAGATATTTTGTCTGCTTATTAAATGCCCCGGCCGCTTTTTCAAGTATCTCCGATATGCTCGATGGCGCTGATGATTGGGCAATACGGTCTTGCAATCGTTTTACTGTCTTTTGCATTCTCTCATCAGTTACAGGTTTCAGGATATAATCAATTGCCCCCCTCTCAAAGGCATCGACAGCATAGCGGTTATAGGCAGTGATAAAGACAATCAGACATTTCCCTGCTATCTTCTTTGCAACATCTATACCTGAAAGACCTGGCATTTTTATATCTAGGAATACAATATCTGGCTGATATTCTTTAATTAATGTTAGTGCAGTAATACCATCCCATGCCTCGCCGCATATTATGAGATTAGGCCAGACAACGGAGAGTTTAGCCCGGAAATGTTCTCTTAATGTTTTTTCATCCTCTGCAATAACAGCCTTAATATTCTCCATCATAAGGAATCTCGATAACTGCATTTATACCGCAGGGCTGGTTTTCTTCTAATATAAGATTTGCCTTTTCTTCATACAACAATTGGAGCCGTTTCCTTATGGTGTCAAGCCCAACACCGCAGGAGGGATTCTTGTAATCAAACCCTATCCCTGTATCAGAGACAGTAATTTTTACCCTGCCATTATTTTTTGCTATCCTTATTTTCACTTCACCACCTTCTATTTTCGGCTCAAGCCCATGTTTTATGGCATTTTCAACCAGAGGCTGTATCAACAAAGGCGGAATCTGATAATCAGAGAGTCCATCACAAATCTCTGTTTTAAAGCTCAAACGATTTTCCATGCGCACCTTCATGATATTGAGATAGCTCTTAACCAATTTCATCTCCTCTCCTATAGTTATTGTTTTATCTCGTGAAATGGAAAGAGAAGACCTTAAGAGACTCACCATCTCCTCAATCGTCATCCTTGCCTTATGAGGCTCCATGTCTATAAGGCTTATACCTGTGGAAAGTGTATTGATAAGAAAGTGAGGCTCTATTTGCGACTGGAGATTTTTAAGCTCAGCCTCAACAGCCTTTTTCTCGATTGCCAGTCTGTTTGCCCTCTCTTCGAGAATGATGGCATTGCCGGTTAATATCCTTTCTCGAGAGACAAAGAAATAGCTGATTATTGCGCCAAAGAGGACGCCAATGAGCATCACCTGAATAAATAATTCAAATCCCTCACCAATAAAAAAGAGGGGATGAATTCCATTTACCGCAGCCCCAATAGCAATCCCCGCGATAGCCCCTGCAATCATTCCCACTATAGTGATTACAACCCGAATAATCAAACCGGAGGCTCTGAAAATGTAGAGTGCGGCATGTATAATGGAAAATATTGATATGCCAATACACTGGGAGAATATAAGATTTACGATAAATCCATCTCCAAATTTTATTGCGGTAAGAAAAATAGCAATGATTGTATTGAAAAGGAGTGTATAAAGAAAATTCCTCAGAATATGCTTGCCCTTTATCTCAATTTTTAGATTCATAAGATTAAAACCGCGAGAATCCTCGCAAAATATAGCACACGTGATATAATTCTTCAATATTACCAACCCGTGTTCAGACTTTGCCTTGCTTTGCTGCAGACTATCTGTTACGATGATTCGGGTTATAGTAAATGCTATATAACCTAACCGTGTCAGGCTGGAAACAAAGCCGCAAAAATCATTTGACAAACAAATACGGAATGAATAAAAATAGAGTCTGTTCACTGATGAATGACGAGGAGATTCCATGCTGTTAGAAATGAGGGTTTTTGGCCTTGCTATAGATCCAGTTACCAATGCTCCCATAGTTATTTTAAAAGACTCGGAAGACAAAAACGTTCTCCCTATATGGATAGGACCTTTGGAGGCAAGCGCTATTGCAACAGAATTGGAAAAAATCCAATTAGCCAGACCCATGACGCATGATCTGTTAAAAGATATATTCAAAAGTCTTGGCATAAGTGTCTCCAAGATTGTCATAGCGGATATTGAAAACAATATTTATTATGCCGTTATCCATTTAAATTATGGAAACAATCACTATGCCATAGATGCAAGGCCTAGTGATGCGATTGCCGTTGCTTTGAGGACAAATTCTCAAATATTTGTTGAAAATAAGGTTTTAGAAAAATCAAAAAACATTGATATTGGAAGACAGCTTGGCTACATAAAAGACGGAACAGATAAAGGCGCTGATAAAAAGGCTGAATGGCTGGATATGCTTGAAAATCTTTCTCCTGAGAATTTCGGAAAATATAAAATGTGATAAAAAGACGGTCTAAAAGGCTGCAAATCTGCGAGCAAGGACATGGCCATTCAGATTTTTAATGCATTTTTTGGTTACCTGCTGAAAGATGAGTATATATCGGCTTAAAATTGCAAATTGGAAAATCCCAAAAATAGACTTTGATTTTTACGGAAAATGCGAGTTCTAAAATTTTCTCGCTGTTTGATTTCAGATTTGCATTTTGCATTTTTCAATGGAGTGAAGCGACATGATAGACCTGCATACACATTCATTATTAAGTGACGGAGATCTGCTGCCGTCTGAACTGGTAAGAAGGGCAGAGGCAATGAGATATAAGGCCATTGCAATAACCGACCACAGCGATGCCTCTAACCTTGATTTTGTAGTGAAGAGGATAGTAAATGTTTGCAATGAATTAAGAGACGGCGGGGCAATACCGGTTATCCCCGGCGTAGAGTTGACGCATATACCGCCGCGGCAAATAGAGCATATGGTAAAAAGGGCCAGGGAGCTGGGGGCAAGGCTGGTTTTAGTTCATGGTGAGACCATAGTAGAGCCTGTCGCTCCGGGAACAAACAGTGCTGCTATAAAAGCAGGTGTGGATATCTTGGCTCATCCGGGGTTATTGAGTTCTGAAGATGCTGAACTTGCTGCGGAAAGGTCGGTGTATCTGGAACTCTCGGCAAGAAAGGGGCACAGCCTTTCAAATGGCCATGTGGCTTCGATTGCTAAACGATTTAACGTCAATATGGTTTTGAATACAGACACCCACTCTCCATCCGACTTTATAAGCGATGAGGTGGCAAAGAAAATAGTTGTTGGGGCAGGGCTTACGGAAGAAGATTTTAGGAGAATCACTAAAAATGCTGAAGAGATATTACAAAGAACATTATAAAAAGTTTCAAGTTTCAAGTTTCAAGTTTCAAGCAAAGAGTTGCATCTTGCATCTGACATCTTGCATCTTAATCGGTCTATTATTCACAGGTTGTGCTGGTGAGCAGATAGTTAGAAAGGAGATCAAAACCTTTCCATGGGAGACATACCTTTCTAACAAAGAGAGGCAGGGTCGGACTGGAGATAAACTTGTAGCGCCCCCGGTTCTGTCAACTTCTTACATGGTTGCCGATGCAGCGATGTTTAAATTTTTTATCCCCTATGAACCCACAGAATATTCATCTCCGGCAATAGTTGATAACATTATTTACATCGGCAGCACGGACAAACATTTTTATGCCATTGATTTAATAACAGGAAAGAAAATCTGGGGGATTTCAACAACAGGCGCAGTGGAATCTTCTCCAACTCTGGCTGACGGCAGGGTGTATTTTGGAACAGGCGACGGTATATTGTATTGTCTGGATAGTAAGGATGGCCGCGAGATATGGCGATTTCAAGTCAAAACCGAGATAACCTCTTCCCCTGTAGTAGATGGAGGTGTGGTTTATTTTAATTCTGCGGATGATAAGGTTTATGCTTTAAAGGCTGAAACAGGCGAGAAGCTTTGGCAATATAGCAGAACATATGTAAAAAAAGTAGTTAAAAGGATGTTTGCTTCACCTGCGCTATACGAAGATAAAATATACTGCAATTTTACCGACGGCTATCTTGTTGCTATGGAAAAGTCTTCAGGCCGCGAGGTCTGGCAGAAAAAAGTGATGGGGGAAGGCATAGCTGATACTGCAAGGTTTACCCCGACAATAGACAGCGGCGCTGTCTATGTTATCAACGGGGATGGGGTTTTTATTGTTCTTGATGCAAAGAATGGCGAAGAAAAATGGAGATTTGATATAATAAAAATCTCCGACTTTACTATCAACAACAGTTATATAGTTATTGCAGGCTATGATGGCAGCATTATTGCAATGAACAAGCTAATTGGAGAAATTATATGGAAGAAAAGAGTCAGCCAGGGTATTCCTGTTTCCATTATTGCCGTAGATGAATATCTTGCAGTGGCATCTAACTATAAAACTGAAACATTTTTCTCAAACACCATAGGCAGTTATGTGGATATATTTGACATGGTTGAAGGGGGAAAGATGTGGAGCGAGAATATAGATTCAACCACCTCTGCCTCCCTGGCTGCTGCTTACAACCACCTTTTTTGGGTGACTGACAAGGGATACCTTCGTATTTATAAATCAGTGAACATTTATCAGTAAACATAAAAACTGATAACTGACAACTGATAACTGAAATGAAACCTCTCAACATAGCCTTCCTCTGGCATATGCACCAACCTCTGTATAAAGACCCTTTTACCGGTGAATATATCCTCCCATGGGTAAGGCTTCACGGGACAAAAGATTATTATGATATGGTTTCAATACTTGAGGATTTCCCTTCTCTTCATCAAACCTTTAATCTTGTGCCGTCGCTCATAGAACAGATAAATGATTATGCGGAGGGAAGGGCATCAGACAAATTTTTAAATCTAACACTGAAGCCGTCTTCAGATTTGACGTGGGAAGATAAGGTGTTTATTATCCAAAATTTTTTCCTTGCAAACTGGGAACATATGATAAAGCCGTTTCATGGATATTGGGAATTGCTTAAAAAAAGGGGTTTTTATCACCATGAGGAGAATGTAGATAATGTGCTCCGTTATTTCTCTGAACAGGATTTTTTAGACCTGCAGGTATTATTTAACCTTGCGTGGATAGACCCCGGCATCAGGGCGAATGACAGGTTTTTGAAGGGGCTTGTAGAAAAGGGCAAGGGTTTTTCAGAGGAAGACAAGAAAAAACTTGCAGCCAAACAAAACGATATAATAAAACGAATACTTCCTAAATATCATGAGCTGGAAAAAAAGGGCATTATTGAATTAACCACCTCTCCGTATTACCACCCTATTCTGCCATTATTATGTGACAGCCACTCAGCCAGAGAGGCCATGCCGGATATAGAACTGCCTCAAAAGAGATTTGCCTTTCCTGAAGATGCAGTGGAGCAGGTTAAAAGAGGCATAAAGATGCATCAGGATACATTCGGTGTCAGGCCAAAGGGCATGTGGCCGTCGGAGGGGTCGGTAAGCCGGCATGTTATACCCATACTGGCCAATGAAGGTATACAGTGGATTGCTACCGACGAAGAGATACTTGCGCATTCTCTCGGAAGGAGCATACGGCGTGACAACAGCGGTCATTGTCTTGACCCGTCAATATTATACAAGCCGTATTATGCGTCAGCAGGTGAAAAAGAGTTGTCTATTATATTCAGAGATCATGTAATCTCCGACCTTGTTGGCTTTGTATACACCACATGGGAGGCAGAAAAGGCGGCAGAGGATTTTATTGGCAGGCTTTCAAACATACATCATTCGCTTGAAGACCCGGAATCCTGCCTTGTCAGTATAATACTGGATGGCGAAAATGCGTGGGAGTATTATAGAAATGACGGCAGGGATTTTTTGACTGCCCTGTATAAGAGATTGTCCAATAACAAACTCCTCAGGCTGGTAACGGTCAGTGAACATTTAAACGAGCATCCGTCAAAGGACCAATTGCCGATGCTCTATTCAGGTTCATGGATAAACCATAACTTTAGGATATGGATAGGCCACAGTGAAGATAACACTGCATGGGATTATTTAAAGGATGCAAGGGATGCGCTTATTGAATATGAAAACAGATTAAAGGCAAAAGGTGAAAGGCTCAAACAGGAAGAGGCTGATAAAATAGCGCTGGCATGGCAGGAGATATATGCGGCAGAAGGAAGCGACTGGTTCTGGTGGTATGGCGATGAACACTCATCCATGAGCGATAAAGAGTTTGATGAGCTGTTTAGAAAACACATCAAAAAAATATATTCCCTTATTGGAAAAGAGCATCCCGTGTCTCTGGATGTTCCGATAATGCTGGAGGAGAAGCTGTATGAGCCGTCGGTTAAACCCACTGCATTTATCAATCCTACAATTGATGGAGAGGTTTCCAATTATTTTGAATGGCTTTCTGCAGGCAGACTTGAAAGAACGGGCTATGGTGTTGCCATGCACAGAGAGGGCAAAGGCGGTGTTATTGACAGCATTTCTTACGGTTTCAATCTTAAATCATTATTTTTAAGGTTTGACTATATCCGTGAAGTTATAAATCTTTCCGGCGCTACTCCCCCATTGTCCCACTCTGGAGGGGGACAGGGGAAGGGTGGCGAGTGTAGATTTAAATGGAAGGCGCTTATAAACTTTCTTTATCCAAAGATGGTTAGGATTGAGATATCAGTGGAGGGTGAAAAGGTGGATGCAAGGATGTTGGAGAAAGATGGTGGCACAGGTGAATTTGCGGAAAGGCAAAAAATAGAATCTATTGCTGCAAAGGATGTGGTGGAATTGGAAGTTCAGTTCAAAAAACTTAACATGGAAAAGTGTGATGAAATGAGATTTTTTATAACGGTGGACGGAGGCGAGAGGGGTTTTGAGCGGTGGCCGTCAAAAGGGTATGTGGCAGTTACAGTACCGTCAGAGGATTTTGAGAATTATAACTGGTGGGTGTAGAGCGGTATCGCTTTTTAAGTAATCGCTTTTTGGGCAAATACTATTGACAACTTTTATCGCTGTTGCTACTCTAATAAACATGCTGAAGAAGAAATACCGCATTTTTTCTGTAATATTCTCTATTTGTTTTTCCATTTACGCGGCATCCCCCCTTTTATATACTCACGAAGACGGCAAGACTGATAAGCAGACCGGCGCCAACAGCAGCAACTTAAAATTGTTTCTTGTAGATATCTTGCTATCCAATTTGACTCATCATAAGAGTCAGGCCAAACATTCCGGCGCTGTTCATGTGCTGCTCAAAAAAAAGCGGGCAACCTTATCATCTGATAAATTGAATATGCCGGAAAAACAGGAAAAGAATCTTGCTAAGGTTGCAGATTCGCCTGTTCCATCTGAGATACTTTACAGAATTGCGCCTCAAAATAATAAGCCTAAACTCAACGAATATTTTTACCTGTCCCATTCAGGTCTTTCACCTCCTTTAGCGTAAACACTCTCTGATTTTAACCTTTATAAACATTCGCAGCCTCTCTGATATCACTTTTTATAAAGAGCAGATCGCAGTGCGCGCACAAGCAATTTCAATAAACACGGAGGAAATATCATGAAAAAGTATCTGACTATCATATTGCTCATTTTTGGCTGTGCAACGTTTTATGCATGTTCTAAAAAGGTTGTAAAGACCGAGACCGGGGAGGCTGGCGCAACCCAGACCTTATCCGTCAAACCTTCGGAAGAGGTCAAACCCGTTGAGAAACAAAAAGAATCTCAGCCTGTGGCAACATCCTCTGATGCAAAGCCTTCGGAAGAAAAGATAACCTCTGCCGCTGAAAACCATAAAGAATCTGCAGCAGGAACGACGTCAGAAATCAAAGGGCTTCAGGATATATTCTTTGATTTTGACAGATTCTCTATCAGAGAACACGCAAAACCAACTTTGGAGGATGATGCCAAATATCTCAAGGTCAATAAGAATCTTGAGGTGGTTATAGAAGGGCATTGTGATGAGAGGGGGACATCGGAATACAACATAGCCCTCGGCGAGAGGAGGGCGCAGGCTGCTCAGAAATACCTTGTAGATCTCGGAGTAGACCGGTCAAGAATATCCGTAATAAGTTATGGCAAGGAAAAACCTTTCTGCACAGACCATAGTGAAGAGTGCTGGCAGGAAAACAGAAGATCCCGCTTTGCGGTAAAGTAGGCGATATTAGATGCCGAATGCCCCGCTCACCAGAGACCATCTGGCGCAGGTTTCAGGACGGGGCATAACTGGCATTTTATTGTAAACGAGATAAGGTAAGATTTAAAAAGGTGATTTTATTGTCAGGAGGTGGTTTTCGCTACCGCCTTTTCAAAAATCTCAAGAGCCTTTTCCATCTCTTTCATAGTTGTGATTAAAGGCGGCATAAAACGGATTATATTTTTATCAATGCCGCATTCTATGAGGATAAGCCCTTTCTTATAACATCCGTTTAAAACCTTTTTTAAAAATTCCCTGTCCGGGCTTCCGCCCCTTTTTACAAATTCTATGCCTATCATTAAACCCAAACCCCGCACATCGCCCATTACAGGATATTTCTTTTGCATATCTTTAAGACGGTTCATGGCATATTTTCCAACCTTTGCAGCATTCTCAAGAAGTTTATCAGCCTTGATTGTTCCTATGGTTGCTATGCCTGCTGCGCATGATACCGGGTTGCCGCCGAATGTTGTGCCGTGTGCGCCCGGCGGCCATTTGGACATAATCGCTTTTGTGGATGCAACAGCGCTCAGAGGAAAACCAGAGGCAATGCCCTTTGCAATTGTCATTATATCTGGAACTACTCCAAAGTGTTCACAAGCAAACCATTTGCCTGTCCTTCCAAAGCCTGTCTGAACTTCGTCTGCAATCATGAGTATTCCATATTCTGCGCAGAGTCTTCTTAATTCCTTAAGATAATTCATAGGAGGCACAACATATCCGCCTTCCCCGAGTACAGGCTCTATAATAATTGCTGCAACTTCATCCGTATTTATTTCATACCTCAGAATATTTTTCAGATAGCTAATACAATCCATATTGCATGTATCAGGATTTTGGCCCAGAAAGCATCTGTAGCAATATGGATAAGGCGCCCTGAAGATGGATGTAAGGAGGGGATGATAGTTTTGCCGGTATTTCGCTGTTGATGCTGTTAATGAGATAGCGCCCATTGTCCTGCCGTGAAATGCGCCTGTGTATGCGATTATCCCTTGTCTCTTTGTTACAAACCGCGCAAGTTTTATTGCCCCTTCAACAGCCTCAGCGCCGCTGTTGGAAAAGAAAAACATGTCCAGTTTGCCGGGTGTTATCTCTTTTAATTTTTCCGCAAAAAGAATCTCTGAATTATAACGGAAGGTGCAGCCTGAGTGGATAATTTCATCAAACTGTTTTTTAGCAGCCTCAATTACCTTGGAAGGGCAGTGTCCAATATTGGTTGTTGCAAGGCCGGAGGAAAAGTCCATATATCTTCTGCCGTCAGTGGCCTCTACATAAAGTCCTTGAGCCTTTTTTACAATAATATCAGTATGAAAGGCGAGGGCGGGGGTAAAGAGCTTTTTGGCGCGGGTTATGATATTATTTTTCATATTATCACCAGTATAATCCCAAAATAGCCATAGTATAATACTATTGAGAGAAACGCTTTGCAATCGTTTTGTTAGCCAGGCCATGGGAAAGTCATTTCTTTATGTTGTTATGATGACCATAATCAGTTGCGAGATGAAGGCAAAGTAAATTCACATGTCATTGGAAGTAGCTGAAAGGCTAATTCTGGAAGAGGTTGATGTTTAGTTTGGAACAGATTTAACCCGAAAAATGCATTTGATTTTTATTTTTCGGGGCAAACGCATGGACAAAACGGAGCATACTGTTTTAAGTATAGTAGCCTGCCCATTTATGGGCGCTTTTAAAATACGCCGATAAATCGGCAGACTACAGTATTTGGCCAAAGATTGCGTTTGCCAAAAAATGCAACTGCATTTTTTGGGTTGATGTATGCGGAAGAGGCTATTTGCTTACTGCCATGGTTAGTATACCTATGAAGTAAATAAGGCCATCGGAGATTTCTCTCTGACAGCCTCTAACCCGTTGAAGAACAGGAGTGTTTTTGGTAGCGGGGACAGGATTTGAACCTGCGACCTTCGGGTTATGAGCCCGACGAGCTACCGGACTGCTCCACCCCGCAATAGATGGTTAATATTAAACTACCATAATAGTAAAGTCAAGTTTTAAAAGCAACCTGTTTTAAAAATAATCCAAGGCCTTGACAATATTATGTTATGTATGTAATTATGCAAATAAGAACAAAATAGTCACATGCAAAAAGCGCCATAAAATTTCACAGGAAAGGGGTTTTAATAATGATTGCAGCAACACAGCTTAGAGTAGGCATGAGCATCCTATACAATGGAGAACCGCATCGGGTGATGAGCGTCCAACATATAACTCCGGGTAACTGGCGCGGCATGGTGCAGACAAAACTAAAAAACCTTAAAACAGGCTCATCCATTGAGAACCGCTTCCGTTCAGAAGATAAACTGGAAAAGGCCCGTCTTGAACAGCATGAGATGGAATATCTCTACAGCAGCGGCACAGATTATCATTTTATGAATACAGAAAACTATGAACAAGTGTCTCTTTCTGCGGAAGAACTCGGCGATAATGTCTCTTATCTTATCCCGAATATAAGATTTCTGGTTGACTTTTATGAGGGTAGACCTGTAGGCATAGAGCCTCCTCAGATTGTGGAGCTTAAAGTGGTAGATACCGCTCCGAATCTCAAAGGCGCAACCGTTACAAATACACTGAAACCAGCGACCCTTGAAACAGGGCTGGTGGTAAATGTCCCGGCATTTATTGGCATAGGCGAAAAGATACGAATAGATACAACAGAATGTAAGTATATAGAAAGGGCCAAATAAGCAGATAAAAACAAAAATGTATTTTTAACAAACGGCTCAAACCTGTTGAGGTTGAGCCGTTTGTTTTTAGGCAATAATAATTTTTCAATACACGAGTAAGATATTATTAAAGGCTATTCTACAAATCTGCCTGCTTAGATTATGCACTCTTCATCGCCTCTATCAAAACCTTTGCAACCTCAGGCCTTGAAAATTGCGGCGGCGGCATTGCCCCTGCCCTTAACATATCCCTTACCTTTGTGCCGGAAAGGGTTACATGGTGGCTGGAATCATGAGGACAACTTTTATATGACGCCATGCCCTCGCACTTTTTGCAGTAAAACGTGTGGTCAAAGAACATCGGCGTTATGCCGATTTCCTGCGGGTCAAACTCGTCAAATATATAGTGAGCATCAAATGTTCCATAGTAATTGCCGACGCCTGCATGGTCTCTTCCAACAATGAAGTGTGTGCAGCCGTAGTTTTTTCTTATAAGCGCATGGAATATCGCCTCTTTAGGCCCAGCATATCTCATGGCCGCCGGATTTACAACAAGCGCAACCCTGTCTTTTGGATAATAATTCTCAAGTAAAACTTCGTAGCACCTCACTCTTACCGCAGCAGGAACATCATCACCCTTTGTCTCTCCGACAATCGGATGAATCATAAGGCCGTCAACTACCTCTAATGCACATTTTTGAATATATTCATGCGCCCTGTGTATGGGATTTCTCGTTTGAAAACCAACAACCCTCTTCCATCCTTTTTCTTTGAAAAAATGCCGTGTCTCTTTAGGGTCAAGTCGATATTTTAAAAAACTCTCCTGCTTTATCCTGTGTATAACCGACACCTTGCCTCCCAGCAGTATATCCCCCATCTCATACACCTTTGCGACTCCGGGGTGTGCCATATCCTTGGTACCGTAAATCTGGACAGCCTCTTTTTCTTTATCGTGATTAAATTTTTCTTCAATATTAAATACAGCCAGCATCTCGCCATCTTTATTGACAAGGCTGACATCCTCGCCTTCTTTTAAGTTTTTTGCCTCATCCTTTGTAACTGACAATGTAATCGGTATTGTCCATGGAAGACCGTTTGAAAGCTTCATATTATCCATCACGTTGTGATAATCATCCTTTTTCATAAATCCTTCAAGAGGGCTGAAAGCGCCTATTGCAATCATCTCAAGGTCAGATACCTCCCTGTCATTGATGGCTGCCTTTTTTAACTTTTGCGCCTTTTCAGCAAAGGCCTCTCTTTCCTTTCCCTCTAGAATCCTATTCACAAGCTTGCCGCCATGCGGCTCAATTAAATCGAACATTCTTTATGCCTCCTTATAAAATAGAGGATAGTGGCTTGAAACCGTGAGCTAGTAAAAAAACCAGCCCCCCAGCCTCTAACCCCTAGTCCCTGTATTTGTATGTATCCCGCACTCCTTTTTGTCATCATCTTTACTAAACCACCTCCACCTGCCGGAACGCGGAGCCTCTCCTTTAACAAGAGGCGTTGAGCATATGATGCACCCTATGCTGTCATAACCCATGTCAAACAGCTTGTTGTACGGCAGATTGTTCTCTTTTATATACTTCCATATCTTGTCCATGCTCCAATCAACCAACGGAGCAAGTTTTAAAATCTTTCTTCCCTCATCTTCTTCAATAATAGATACCTTTGGCGCTGCCTTTCTGTAATCCGACTGGTCTTTTCTTAAACCTGTTATCCATACATCCAAAGTCTTCAAGGCGCGTTTGTTTGGTTCAACCTTTCTAACAAAACAGCAGTATTCCTGCTTTGCCTTATCCGTGAAAAACAGATACTCGCCAAACCTTTCCAGCATGCTTCTTAATGTGTCATCATTCGGCATAAATCTTTCAATGGTCAAACCATATTTTTTTTCAGAGGCCTTGATTGCATTATATGTATCCGGGTGGAGTCGAAGCGTATCAATGGTAAATACCCTGAACTTCTTAACATGCCTGCTCGCAAGGTCTATAATCACAGCGCCTGTTAACTGAAAACTTGTGCCTATAGCGGCTCTATCACCAAAGTTTTCAAATGCCCATTTGATGAGTTCATCGGCAGGCATTGAATTTAATTTATTAAGTATTTGTTCTGTGATTTTTTCAATCTTCATAATAAACCCCAAATAGACATTGATTTTTGGGTAAAAACCTGTTTATTTTTTGCTGTTGATTTTATTTAAAACTAATTACTTAAGATTGTCAAATATATATTTTGTAACGGTATTATCCGATTAAAAAGAGTATGCAACGACAAGGGCAAATATGAGTAGAATCGTTATCTTCATAGGTAAATATCCTGACTATATCTTATCATCATCAGTCTCTACAGCATCTTTTGCCGCTACTGTTGTCCCGATTGGATTTATAGATGCAAACTTAACTGTCATGGCATTCGTCAATTGAATAAACTCTTCTCGTGCGCTATCCGGCAAATGCCTCCCGGCAGGGATTTTCATGTTTATGGGGTTGATTAATATGCCATTCATCCCCATTTCATAATGGAGATGAGGTCCTGTGGTAAGACCTGTGGAACCAACATAACCGATGGTATCTCCCTGTTTAATCTTTACCCCCTTTGTTATACCCCTATCAAGTCTTGAGAGATGCCCATACCTTGTTTCGTATCCATTGGGGTGCCGTATGATAATGAGCTTGCCATAATCACCTCTGTATCCTGCAAATAACACTGTCCCATCTCCTACAGCAGAAACAGGTGTGCCGACAGGGGCTGCATAATCAACACCGTGGTGGGGTCTGTATTTTTTTAGTATTGGATGAAAGCGCCCTTTGGAAAAGCCTGAACTTATGCGGCGATAATTCAATGGCGCCTTTAAAAATGCACGCCTTAATGATTTCCCCTCCTGGTCGTAATATCCTTTTATATCACCGTATTCAAATCTGTAAGCATGGTATGCCTCTCCATTATTCACAAACTCAGCAGCAAGGATGCTGCCGTATTTTTTAAATTCGCCATTTTCATAGAGTTCTTCAACGATAATCTTGAAAATATCCCCATTTCTCATATCTGTTGTAAAATCTATATCCCAGGCAAAGATATCAGAGAGAGTGAGCGCAAGTCTCAGCCTATCACTGCCGCCGCCAATGGATGAAACGAGATTATTCTCTATGAGCCCCCCTATCGCGGCTATCCTCTTTTCATATTTCACAGCAGCCTTCTCAGCAGTAAACCCATCCCCTTCCCTAACTATATTTAGCACGGAGTCATCATTTATCCTGTAGATAAAAGAGCGTAACTTATTCTGTTCGTCTACCTTAAGTTGATAAATTTGTCCGACAGACACATTCCTCAACCTATATATACCGGCAGATGCCTCTCTCATAAAAAGTAGTTCCTGCATATCAAGGCCATGCCTCTTGAATATATCATACATGGTTTCACCTGCTCTAAGGATGCCGCCTATCTCCCTGTATATTTCTTTCACCGGCGCAGCTTCCTTTGTCTCTATATGAGCCTCAGATATCTCACTCTCATAGGGAACCTGGCTACTGCCCATGACCAAAACAATGGTAAGCAACACAGAGACCGCTATGCCTGCCGCTAAGAAGAATTTTTTCATATCTCCTCCTTTGATAAATGTCTTCTGCCAGCATTCAACTCATAAATAGAAGCGCCTTCCTTGAGAAGAAACCCCGGTACAATCTTTTTGTCGTCTTTAAGGGTCATGTCTTTGGCCTGAACTGGGTTTGCAGAGGCGCCAGTATCTGCGAAAAAATCCTTGTGCCCGCATCTGCATAAAAGAGGGGATGCTGCATAGAGGGGAAAAATGAGCAAAAATAATAAAGTATGGAGGAATATATAGTGGTTTCTCTTCCGCATATGGGTTTTATAGCCTACTCCATTTTGCATTGTCAATCAGAAAAACGGAAAGGCAGGGACAAGGGTTTCTAAATAAGGAAAGGGTATGGAAACTGCATTTGGTTTTATTTTTTTGTGAGACCGCTTTTCTCAAAACCATTTGAATAATGCGCCTTGCCTGTGCTGTCAATTATTATTCCTTCTATCCCCGGAAGTTTTTTTATAAGCTCCATGCCCTTCACATGACCTAAAACAAACACCGCCGTAGAAAGCGCATCGGATGTCATGGTGTCAGGCGCAAGAATTGTAACGCTTTGGCTGTGTTTGGCCGGATAGCCTGTTTTGGGGTCCATAATATGATGATATAGCACATTATCTTTTATAAAGAATCTCTCGTAATCACCGGATGTAGATATTGAAATATTGCTGAGTTCAAGGGTTAAAAAATGCCTTGCTTTATCCCTTGGATGTTTGATGCCTATCTCCCATGCTTCGCCTTGTTTTGCGCCCTGCACCCTGGTATCGCCGCCTGCCTTGATTACAGCGTCTTTTATGCCATGGCTAACCAATACCTGCATTGCCTTATCTACGGCATATCCTTTTGCAATGCCGCCTAAGCCTATAGCCATTCCTTTTCTTTTGAGGAATACTGTTTTTTTATTTTCATCAAGCATTATATCCCTATAATTTACAAATTTTAGCCTTTGTTCTATTTCTTCCCTTGCAGGCACAATATTTTTGCCATCGGTAAAATTCCATAGCCCCCTCATACATGCCCATGATATGTCAAATGCGCCGTCTGATATATCGGCTATTTTCTGCGCTGCCGAGATAACATTAAAAAGCTCATCGGATACCTTAACAGGCTTGTTCCCAGCCATCATGTTAATTTCAGAAATCAGTGTCTCTTGCTTCCATTCGCTCATCTCGCCTTCAATTCTTTTCATCTCCATGACTGCCGCATCAAAGGCGGCGGTAAAGATACGATTATCTTTTGCTGCTGCTATGATTTCAACATCGGTGCCCATAAGAGAGATATCTTTTCTGAACACCTCGCCTATGCAATTAGATGTTATGCAGAGGGAATAAAAGAGAGTCATTATTACAATGCAAAGGGTGTTGATGTGTCTGATAGAGAGGCAACGTGGAATTATCTTCATGGTATGAAACATACCTGCCGCTTGACCGGCACACATGGTAATGAAAGGTTATTTTCAGGTGAAACCCTCACGAGCCATTGGCTCACAAAGGGGTATGAAAATTGGCAAGTGCACGAATAAATTCGTGCCTACGGTAGGCACGGTTTTAACCGTGCCCGGCCAAAGGGCAACCACAGCCCATTTTCCAGGCAAAGCTTCACGGGCTTTAACCCGCAAAGAAAGATTAATATCTTTGTAGCGCAAAAGCCGGTTTCTTGTTTAAGGAAGCTGGCAGCAAACTTCCATGCGCTCCCGGCGCAGCCTGTTTAAAAAACAAACCTCAAAGCCAGCATAATAATATGGGCATTAACGTTTATGGATTGAATGTAAAATTCATATTTGGCTTCCACAGAACCATCTTCCATGAAACTTAAAATACTCCCCTTTGACGTGTTTTTAATTGTGTGGATTATTTTGGCTCCTGCAAGCTGCGAGTTAAATTTCACAAGTTGAGGAGAAGAAACTTTATACTTGTCGGAGGCCGCATAAGCATCTTTTACAAAATTGGCTTTACTCTGATTATAATATCTGAAATTCAGTTTAAAAACAGTCTCTTCCGTAAGATATTTATTATATTCTATCTCTTCGGTATGTGAAGATACACCCCAATCATCCGTATAATAACGAAGAAATAACTTTATGGAAGATTTATTCATGAGACTTAACAGACCCCAATAGCCGTCCCCAAATCTATTTTGCGGAAAAAAGTGATTTACGCCAAGCATATAGGCATTTCTTGTCCTTGAATCAGGAAAGGCTTCTTCCACGCATGTTGCAGATTCGGATACACATGACGCCTTTGTTGCGCCATCCACCGGCACCAGTCTGATGCCCTCTGATGTAAAACCGCTTACCCTGCTTGCCGAATAACCTATCTGCGCTATGGTGTAAGGAGATATAACCTGCGCAACTCCAAGGTAATAATTATCTGTATTTTTACCTTTAGTTTCATCCATGAATCTGCCCTTTATCTCATCAGCATTATTTGAATAGCCAAGGATTAAGGAAGTATTCTTTTCAAAAAGCTCTTTCTTTAATGTAATTGAAGGGGTGGTGGAGATATAATCCTTTTCTTCGCTGTAGTCGTAATAGAACTCCACATCTGCTATATCTCCGAGTTTGCGGCTGACGCCTGCCGTAACCTCTTTTCTGAAATCGCTTATAGAACTATCGGAGCTTGTTGAATATGTTACGCTGGACGCTCCGGAACTTACGTCTGTTGTAGCAACACCCTGTATTGAATCACCGGTAACCTTGAAGTAAAGAGAGGTATCTAAGTTTACATCTTTATTTAAGGCAAAAACGCCTGTGTAAACGCTTATATTGTTATTGAAGATATGGGCATATCCTTGCGCAACCGCATAATCCTCCGCCTTGGCATTGGCAGCAAGCAGTAAACAGTGAACAGCAGACAGTAAAATGAAAATAGCAAATATTAGACTGCAAGCTTTAAATCTTAAATCCTTAACCTTGGACATTTTTCCCTCCGACTCTCTGACGCTTTGACTCTCTGGCTTCCTGCCCAGTGGTCTAATTGCAGCCACAGCCGCCTCCGCTCACACCGAAGCTGCCTATGCTTCCCTCACGGGTGCCCAAAAAATGTTCGCGCACTGCCTTCTCCTCTTTATTTGAATCAAACTGCATTGTTGGGTCTGCAAGGTATTCCCTTTCCCATGGTTTTACAGCAGCGCATCCCGATAAAAACATAATCACAAGAATAAACCCCGTTAATAACTTTTTCATACTATCTCCTTTGCTCCGAAAATACCTCCTCTTAACAGGTCTAAATCTTCGAGGACATATTTAAAATCTGCTCCCAGCCAAGCAAGTAGCCTTATTTGAGCATATATTCCGCTTCAGTTGCCCATTTTATGGGGTCAGACTCATTAAATCCAAAATGAACATAACGGATATTCCCTTGTTTATCTACCCAATAAGAGGTCGGCATAGCCACAGCCCCGTATAATTTTAAAACACTTGCATCGGGGTCTAAAAGCACAGTCAATTTTTTAAGCATGGATGGGTCTTTTTTGAAAAACTTTTCCACATGAGAAGTTATCTTGTCAATACTTATGGCAAGAACAACCACATCAGGATATTTTTCAACAAATTTGGCGAGCTCAGGCATCTCCTTTTTGCATGGCGGACACCATGTGGCCCAAAAATCAATAAATACCACCTTGCCTTTAAAATCATTTAAAGAAACCTGCCTATTATTCATATCAGGCAGCGTAAAATCAGGGGCCTTTTCATTTATGCCTACCGCAAATGAAGAGTCTGTAATTGATAAAAGCAATAAAAATATTAGAACCCGCCTAAACATTTAACCCCCATTGAGCCGAATTTACGCGTTATGCTTATCAAATCAAACATTAAAACAAGATTAAAAACCTTTATCTGCCGGCAAAGAGTTCTAGGCTCATCTCAATCTCCATCCCATCATACGCCAGTTCAAATCCTTGAGGCAGAGACTTGTTCGTTTCAGTATAATCAAGATTATGGCCAAGATGGGTAAGGATAACCCTTTTAGATTTTAGCTCTTCACCGACCTGCAACGCCTCATCTATGCTGAAATGCGTGGGGTGCGGTTTATGGCGAAGGGCGCCTAATATCAACACATCAAGATTATCCAGCATCTTTTTGGAGTCGTCAGGAATCTGGCTGCAATCTGTTATATATGCAAGTCTGCCGAACCTGAATCCAAGTATCTGCATCTTGCCATGATAGATATTGATTGGCTGAATCAGTGTGTCAAAAATGTTAAATGGGGCTGAAATCATAAAGGTTTCAATTTCCGGCTTCCATGAGCTGCTTGCAGCGCTAGCAAAAATATAATCAAACATACTGCGTATGCGGTTTATGGTAAATTCACTTCCATAACATGGGATTGCCTGCCTTTGCAGCATATTAAAAATTCTAAGCTCATCAATACCGTGGATATGGTCAGCATGAGGATGGGTATACAGAACAGCGTCAATACGTTCTATGTTATGCGTTAAGGCCTGATATCTCAAATCTGTAGACGTGTCTATCAATATATTCCTATTATTTACTGTTATAAGAAGGGATGAACGCGTTCTCTTGTTTTTATTGTCTTTTGATGCACAGACGCTGCATTTACAGCCAATTACAGGAACGCCGGTGGATGTGCCGCAGCCCAAGATAATTATCTTCACTGCCTCAGAACTTCTGGAAGGGTGTGTTAAGACACGAGAGTCTTTATTTTGAAATTGCATGGGATATCTGCTGTCTCTTTTTTAAAAATTTACAACTGATTTATCACAATGCCTGTTTGTATAATACTATGATAAAGGGTAGGTATATTGCATAAAATTACATCACGACCAGATTATCCCGATGCACAACCTCATCATAATACTTATAACCCAGTATATTCTCAATCTCTGTTGTCTTCCTGCCCTTTAGTTTTTCTATGTCTGCGGAATTGTAATTTGCAACACCTCTGGCAAATTCCTTGCCATGCCGATCAACACAGCGCACAACCTCGCCTGCCTCAAATTGGCCGTCTATCTTTGTTATACCGGATGGAAGCAGGCTCTTGCCTTTATTCAGTATAGCTTCTTTTGCCCCTTCATCAACAAATATCCTTGCTGTTGGCCTTGCAGAAAAGGCTATCCAGTGCTTCTTGCTTGTAAGCCTGTCTTCCATCGGAAGAAAAAGAGTTCCTACGCTGACACAGGAAAAAATTCTCTTCAGAATATCCAAATCCATGCCATTGGCAACGATTGTGGCTACCCCAAAGTGGGCTGCCTTTCTTGCCGCCTCTACCTTTGACGCCATGCCGCCTGTGCCAAATACGTCTATTGTATTGCCAGCCCATACTGTTGAACCCAGATGGTCAACATCTGCAACCTGGGGTATAAGTTTTGCTGTCTTGTCTTTTTTTGGGTCTTTATCAAACAGACCATCTATATCTGTTAAAATAATCAACAGATCCGCCTCCGCCAGATTTGTCACAAGCGCCGCCAGATGGTCATTGTCGCCAAATTTTATCTCTTCAACTGCAACGGTATCATTTTCATTTATGATTGGAATTATCTGAAAACCAAGAAGGGTTAGAAGCGTGTTTCTGGCATTTAGAAACCTCTGCCTGCTGCCGAGGTCATCGTGTGTCAGAAGAACCTGGGCAACCTTTTCGCCTAAAGGGTTGAATGCCTTTTCATATAACGCCATCAGGCTTACCTGTCCGAGAGCCGCAACTGCCTGCTTCTCAGGAATGCTTGCAGGCCTTTGTTTAAGCCCCATCTTTCTCATGCCGATGGCAATGGCGCCTGATGTAACCACAATAACTTCCATACCTGACTCTTTTAATTCTGAAATGCCCTTAGCAAGGCTTGAAAACACTGCTTCATCAAGCCCTTCATCATGGCGGCCTGCAAGCACAGCGCTGCCGATCTTTACAACTACCTTTTTGGCAGCAGTGATATATTTTTTCCTAAGATTATCTTTCATTGTCTAAAAGGCTGTTGAAAAAACCGTCAACAGCCTTGATTACACAGATATTTCAATGAGTTTTAATCTGTGTAATCTAATCTTTTATCTGTGTAATCAGAGAGCGTTGAGTTTTTCAACAAACTCCTAATAAATTTTTGCGATGTTTAGTTCTTGATTCGGCCCGCCGTTTAAGAGTTTTACTACCTTAGCCCCGTCTTCAAAATAGTCAATTATATTAAGACATCCATAATCCTGCTCAATCCTGAAAAAGTTTTCTATGGAAAGGCCCATTGCATCGCACAGGATAACCCTGTTCACACCTCCGTGCGCAACAATGGTTATATGCCCGCCATTGTGATTATGAAGAATCTCATTCAGGGCAGGCATGACCCGTTCCTTCAGGTC
Source organism: Deltaproteobacteria bacterium (assembly GCA_016219285.1). GTDB lineage: Bacteria > Desulfobacterota > GWC2-55-46 > UBA9637 > UBA9637 > JACRNJ01. The sequence goes on along the minus strand of JACRNJ010000032.1, from coordinate 801 downwards.
ATATAAATTTTCTCCCCCCTTGACCTTTGCATGGGCAAGGTCTCTAAACCTAAAATCTGCCTCTTCAGGAAATTTTGCCGCGCCCTCTTCCCTTGTGAGCCCTTCCCACCTGCCAAGATGAAGCTCCCTGAAGGCATGAAACCTGACAGGCTTTAAACTCAAATAGCCGCCTATAATTTCAGCCCCCTTTGTCGCCCTTTGCAGGTCGCTGGAATATACGACAGTTATCGGCTCTTTTGCAATAAAGGCCGCAACGTTCTCCATCTGCATAACGCCGATATCGGTTATGTCCACATCAAAATGGCCGTTGTAGCGGAACTCATGATGGTTTACCACCTGACCATGACGAATGAGATATAGACGGGTGGTTTTCATTTATTTGCCTCAACCCTTGACAAATTATCTGCTTTGTTAAAAACGAAGCAGTGTTGTGTTTTGCATAGCAAAACACATAATTTGTCAAGGGTCAACAACTGCATAATTTTTCTTGTTTTAAAGCAATATAGCCTTCTCTTGCGAGAAACATAACCGTAATCAGCCCGACAATAGGGTCTGCCTCCCACAAACCATAGAAATAATTAAGCCCCAATCCGATTAATAAGGACGCTGACAAAACACAGCAAACCAACGTCTGATTAGAATCCGCCACAAGACTTCTGCTGTTACTAAGAACTAACATGACAAAGCCTCATAAAATTGCATATGCACAGGAAGGGGCATGGAAGAAACTTTTAACAATATGCGGCATTTTCTGCAATCTCCTCATTACGCGTTTAACCGTATTTTTGAGTTCAGCCTTAG
>JACRNJ010000079.1 GCA_016219285.1 Deltaproteobacteria bacterium | reverse complement strand
TCTATATCAGGGATTCAGGTCTTTTACATGCCTTGCTAATGGTAAAAACATTTGATGACTTGCAGTCGCATCCTGTTGTTGGCAGTTCATGGGAAGGGTTTGTTATTGAACAGATAGCGGGAATCTTGCCTGAAAACACCCCGCTTTATTTTTACAGAACAGGAGCAGGCGCTGAAGTTGATTTATTGGTTTTTGACAGGAAAAATAGGCCAATAGCAATAGAGGTTAAATACTCTCTGAGCCCGAAGGCAGAAAAGGGATTCCGGATGGCATGTGAAGACCTGTCATGCAAAAAGGGGTTTATTGTTTATCCGGGTAAAGAATCTTATCCTGCAGCACGAAATATCACGGTATTGCCTGTTAAAGAAATTTCAAAGATTGCAAAGGAATTTTGAATAGGGCGAAACGTTATATAAACATCGGCGTTTCTGCAAAAGAACCTAAATGGCTTGACTGAAATATATAAATGATAATAAAACAGATCAGGAGTGCCGAGCAAGTGGGGAAGGTGAAAGAATGATTTACGAATTACGATTTACGAATTACGATTTAAAGTCTTAAATCACAAATCTAAAATCGTAAATCTAAAGTGGAGCAACGCGACATGACCCGTTTTTTAGCTGTACTTGAAAGAGATTTAAGAAGGTTTATCAGAAACCCGATAGTTATCATGGCAAGTGTTGTCATGCCCATCCTTTATCTTGTAATCCTCGGGAATTCCTTTCAGGGCGAGTTAAAAAACCTTCCTATTGCTGTTGTTGATATGGATAACGGGCCTCATAGCCGCCGGGTGGTTGAATTGCTGCACGCGCTTGAGGCAGGGCCGAAGACAATCAAGATGTATCACCTGTCAGACCAAGGGATCGCGCTGGAGAATTTGAAACAAGGTCTGCTCAAGGGAGCGCTTATTATTCCGCCGGATTTCAGCAGGGATGTGATTCATGGAAAAGGCGGCGAACTTGGGCTTTTTCTGGATAATGCAGAATCAATCTCTGCCAATTCAATCCGTTTTGCAATATCAGGGGCATTGGCTGAGCTTAAAAATGAGTTTATCTCTGTACGCGAGGAGCAGACAAAAACAAAACTCCGTGAAGTAGAACTCTATAAAAAGGTGGACTACGACCAGACCCTTATTCCCGGTGTTGTGATTATGGCAATATTCCTGGGCGCCATGACAACAGGCGTGTTCAATATCGTGATGGATAAATTTTTGGGAATTGAGGAAAGCCATTTTCTGACCCCGCTCACAAAGTTGGATATTGTCATGGGCCTTATTATAAGCGGGCTTGTCATCACAACCATCATAGCCCTGCTTGTGTTCTTTTTCAGCTCGCTTATTGCTGGTATTTATCTCTGGCAAGTATTAAATCTGTATAGTCTTGCCTTGATTATTATAATTATCGTGTTGTCTACTGTTGGTCTGCTTGGCATGATGTTTATCATCCTCGGCAGGGCTAATCACCCAAGGATAGTCGGGGTTTTGGGAGGATTTTTGAATGTCATATTCTTTTTCCCAAGCGGCGCAATATATCCTATAGAAAGTTTCCCTGCATGGCTAAAGGCGTTTGCAATTGCGAATCCGGAAACATATTCGGTCCATGCCCTGAGGTCTATACTCTTCAAAAATGCAAGCCTCTGGGCTGTGCATGGAGATATTGTTTTTCTCACAGTCTTTGCTATCATCACTATAACCATTGCAACCGCAATATTTAAACGGGGGCTGTAATATCAAATGCGCTATCTAATTTTTTCCACCTGCATTCTTGTTATTGTCTTTACACCGCAACAAATTCTATTCGCTGAACCACCTACTGCTAAACCATGCGAGCTAAAAGGGGGAGCGCCTTTACCCACCGTCAAGTTAGAGCTTGCAGCAAAAGGGCTTAAAAACCCGGTGCATATTACGCATGCAGGAGATGGCAGCGGAAGGCTGTTTATTGCAGAGCAGGCTGGCATAGTCCGTATTCTCAGAGATGGAAATTTGCTTCCCACTCCCTTTCTTGATATCAGAGAAAAGGTTAAATCAGGCGGCGAGATGGGGTTGTTGAGCATAGCCTTTCATCCCAAGTTTAAAGAAAATGGCAGGTTTTTTGTAAACTACACTTCATCTTCCGGTGGCCTTCACACGGTCATATCAGAGTTTCAGATGAGTAATAACCCTGATGTTGCAGATAAGAAGAGCGAGAGAATCATATTGACAGCAGACCAACCTTTTTCCAATCACAACGGAGGCCAGATTGCATTTGGGCCAGACGGTTATCTTTACATAGGCATGGGCGATGGCGGCAGCGCAAATGACCCGCAAGGCCACGGCCAGAACCTTTCAACCCTTTTGGGCGCCATGCTTCGGATTGATGTAGATAGGAAAGAAGGCAAGCTGCAATACAACATACCTGATGATAATCCCTTCAAGACACGACCAAATGCCAGGCCTGAGATATGGGCTTATGGCCTGCGCAATCCGTGGAGGTTTAGCTTCGACCCTTTGACAGGAATCCTGTATGCAGGCGATGTTGGACAGGATGCGCGTGAAGAAATAGATATTGTTGAACGAGGCCAAAATTATGGCTGGAATATTATGGAAGGCTCTATCTGCACGTCGGGCGTAAATCCTAAATGCAATACAACAGGCCTTACCCTGCCCATCATAGATTACGGAAGGGACGATGGCATTTCAGTTATAGGCGGTTTTGTTTACCGCGGCCATGAAATACCAGGATTATGCGGTAGTTATATATATGGAGATTGGGGCAGCGGCAAACTATGGGCCCTGCGTCGTGATGGTCATGAGGTTGCAGAAAATAAGAGGCTTCTTGATACTAAACTTTCAATAAGCTCATTTGGTATTGATGAAGCATATGAGGTGTATGTAGTTGACTATAACGGTGGTGTATACAAGGTGGGAGCTAAAAAGTAGATATTGCTATAACCCAAAAATAAGAACCAAATGCATTTTTCGGGACAACGCAACCATACATCGCCTCCCAAAAATCAAAGGCCACATTCGTGTATTCTCTCTTCAAATCTTAACCTCCCTGCCATAATCCTGTCACATTCATCATGTATCCTGTTTGCAAGAAAGGAGATGATATGAAAGATTACACCGATTATAAAGGCAGATTAAGGCAAAATAGTAGTTTTTAATCTGTGTAATTGTATTTCAAAATCTGTGTAATTAATTCTTTCAAAGGAGGATAGTATGAACAGAGAAAGTATTTTAATAGTGGAGGATGAGCCGGATATGCTTGACCTGATAGATTTTAACATGACGCGCAGGGGTTATGTTACCGCCGGTTCGTTAGATGGAATTGATGCGTTGAAGAAGATACGGCATTTTAAGCCTGACCTTATCATTCTTGATCTTATGCTGCCGGAGATGGACGGCTGGGAGATATGCAGGTATATGAGACAACAAAATATCAATTGCCGGATACTTATGCTTACGGCAAAGGCTATGTCGGAAGACAGATTGCAGGGATTTGAGATCGGAGCGGATGATTACATGACAAAGCCGTTTAATGTCAAAGAGCTTATGGTAAGGGTTGAGAGACTGTTGAAGAGGAACGAAGGCGCTGCGGCCATGAATGTATAAATGCCCTAAAAATAGACATTGATTTTTGGAATGCCTTGCCTATTGATACCGGCGCATGATAAAGAAGATTGCCTGCAACTTCAAGGCTCTATGGGAGAACTTAACCCAGAAAATGCAATCCCCTGATAAAAACCTTCAGGGGCAGGCTCTGGCCAAATACGGCGTCAAATCGGGCTGTCCAAATACTCACATACCTAAAAGAGTATGCTCCGTTTTGTCAAGCCCTCTTTTCCTTGTCCTTGACAAATTATGTATTTTGTTGAAGCAAAACACGAAACTCCTCTTTGTTAAAGGCAAAGGAGATAATTTGTCAATGGCTTGTCTTTGGCTCAAATCTTGCGTTTGCCCCGAAAAATAAAAACCAACTGCATTTTTCGGGGTCAAGTAGAATACGAATATGTCGTGAGCATGGGGTGCGGCGAAAACTGCCCTTTTGTTCCGGCAAAAAACCGGATTGAATGGAATATTCCTGAACCTAAAAATATGGATAGAGACGAACTGAGAGAAGTGCGGCGCCTGATTGAACGACATGTAAAGGAATTGATTGAAAAAATAAAAACTTTAAAGTAAACCCCGTTAGAGAACAATGTTCTCTAACGACCAAAGATGGTGGCATTGAACCACCATCTCTAATGAATGATTTATACCACCGACAGGAGTCGGTGGCTTTCTCTAACGGGGTAAACCCATGCACCAATGAAATCTTAAACTACCCCTTCTTCCATATATTTTCCTGTTTTTACCCCCTTGACTAAATAATCCGTCAAAAAGTGTCTGTAACCTAAACTTAACATTACGGTCATACTCCCGCCATATACTAAGAACTAACATGACAAAGCCTCATAAAATTGCATATGCACAGGAAGTGGCATGGAAGAAACTTTTAACAATATGCGGCATTTTCTGCAATCTCCTCATTACGCGTTTAACCGTATTTTTGAGTTCAGCCTTAGTCTGTGTAGTCGCCTTTGCTATTTTCGCCTTAACGTGCGCCCAAGCCAGTTCGT
>JACRNJ010000078.1 GCA_016219285.1 Deltaproteobacteria bacterium | reverse complement strand
TTAATGCTTTTTTTTCATTAGTATCTAATCTCATATCCTTCCACCTTTTCAGACATAAATTATTTGTCCTCTTCCACAGTTGCACAAATTCGTTCTATTGTTCTTTCCACTCCTCTTCCGTCAACCAATGCTTTACCTTTTGATCTCATCTTCTTTCTTTTGTCCGAATCTGTCAGCAAGTTTTCTACAGCATTCCTTATATTCCTTTCCTTTACATCTTCATGCCAACCCAAGTTTACTACCACGTCTTCCCTTTCAAGTTCTTCCGCTATTTCTTTCTGGTTATCGGCAAGAATCATGACTATACTTGGTAAACCGATACAGCACCTTTCCCATGTGCTTGAGCCACTTGCACCTATGCTAATATCAGCATTAGCCATGAGTTCAGCCATATTGTCAACATTAAAATAACAGGCAGTATTAGGCATCCGCTTTGTTAAGATTTCAAGTTCATTTTTAAATGGGTTTGAGGCGCCGATTACCACAGCAACAGCAATATCGTCTCTATTAAGCAGATTTAAGGCTTTCAGCGCTTTGCCTGTTTCATTTGTCGGGTCTGCCCCTCCCATGAAAACTAAAATCTTTTCAACTCCACCATTTCTCTCTCTTAGATTTTCTCTTGCTTCCCGAAACTGGGGTCTTAATAGTGCATATTCCGGTCCCAATAGTTGAATACAATTTTCAGGAACAAGCCCGTTATAACGCTTACGGTTTCCACTGTAGTTTTGGTCAAGCAGTATATCGCAGTCATGTTTTCTGTTAGCAATATCATCAATGACCATAATTTTATTTGCAAACTTTCTAAAGGAGTATTCCCATGAGACATCTATTTCGTAATGATCAACTATTAACCAATCTGCCGGCTTCTGTTGCTCTTTAAGTATTCTTTGAGTCATATCCATGCCGGCAACAAAGTCAATGTCTGCTGGCAATGGATAAACTCTATAACCTTTCTCTTCAATAAATCCAATCAAATTTCCGGTCTCTTTACGGCAGATAAAGCTTGCCTCAGCCCCTTTTCTCCTCAGTTCATCCGCCAGAGTCAGGCAGCGGATTACATGACCGGTACCTATACTTGCAGACGCATCTGTGCGGATAAAAATGTTCATTTGTCTATTGCTCAAGTCTACTATAGGCAGCGACATAAATTTGTAGTCTGCCGATTTATCGGCGGTTTTAAAATACGCCCATAAATGGGCAAACTACAGCTACTTATTTTTGTCGTCCACTATAAACACATCGGAAGGAAGTTCAAGTTTTTTTATCAACCCTTTTAATGCGTATGGCAAAATTGTTGTTTTCATACCATGTGCTTTAACGGGAAAAGATTTGTTTCCTTTTATGAATTTTCCTGAATGTTTACCACCACTTTTTGAATCAAATTCAATATCATAATCTCTCAATATCCCAATTACTTTTCTCAATTCAAGGGCTTTAGGCATAGATAACTTCTTTGGTCTTATCTACCTTCAAAATATCGGCTCTTTCTTTTATACTTAATGATTCATTCTGCAGCTCCATCTTTCTGTAAATTTCCCAAAGCATGTCCTCTTCTGGATCTATAATTTCGTTTAATGCACCGCGATTTAAGGCATAATCAAGATAATCCTTTATGCTGTCACTAAGCGCCTCAAGGGCATCTTCCTCACTTTCGCCATGACTAGACACCGAAAAATCCAAACATCGTGCTACAATGACATCGTCTTCCTCGGTTAATAGGATGTGTAAATGTAGTTGGGAAATACTTTTGATGCTTCCGGTTAAAGCTTTTATCGGTTTCATATTACCCGCCTCCTATCGAATTTTAAACAAAGGAGCCAAAGGCTTGGTTTGCAATAATTCATGCAAATTTCTTTTTACCAAGACTTCTTTCATGATTGCAAAGACTTCATCATATACCTTTAGGAGCTTCGAAATGTCTGAGTCAGAATGGGCATAACTCATGTTATGAGTCCCGACAGTAAGAATTCCTCTTGCAAATACCTCTTGTAAAAAAAGGGTTTTTAGCTCCCATTGGGAATAAATATTAGTGTCCTTGAATATTAGAAAAGACCAACATGCCTTCCCGCTGACTGACAAAATATTTCCTAGTGCGTGTTTTTCAATCAGTATTTTTGTCTCATCTACAATTTTTTGGCCTTGCGTCCAAATGGTTTTAATTACCGGTTCACCTTGTAATTTTGTCATGGTTGCAAGGGCAGCAGCAAGAGAGAGGGTTTCCCCGCCGAATGTAAATGAAAAAAAGACCTCTTCCATTTGGCGCATAATTTCTGCCTTTCCTGCAACCGCTGACACAGGATAACCATTTGCAAGCCCTTTTCCAAAAGTAGCTAAATCGGGAATGACTCCAAAATATTCCTGTGCTCCGCCATTGGCGAAACGAAATCCTGTAATAGTTTCATCAAAAATAAACACCGCTCCATTTTTATGTGTCAAGTCTTTGCACTTTTCAAGGAAACCATTTTCCGGCTCTTTTACATTCATCGGCTCCATGATTACAGCCGCTACCTGACTTGGGTATTCTTTAAATATTTTATTCAGAGAGGCTATATCGTTATAGGTAAATTGATGTGTCAGTTCCATGGTTGCTTTTGGGACGCCTTTATTACGAGTGGTAGAACCTATATACCAGTCCTGCCAGCCGTGATAACCGCAGACCGCTACTCGGTCTCGTCCCGTATATGCCCGCGCAACCCTGATCGCCCCCGACGTTGCATCAGAACCGTTTTTGCCAAAACGCACCATTTCAGCGCATGGGACCATCTCTACTATCTTTTCCGCCACCCGCATCTCTATAGGGTGAGGCAGAGAAAAGATGATTCCTTCTTCAAGCTGCTCACGAACTGCTGCTGTCACATCAGGGTCGTTATATCCCAGTGTTATTGCGGCAAGTGAATTCACAAAATCAATATATTCATTGCCGTCAACATCCCAGACATGGCTCCCCTGTCCTCGTGTAATGAAATAGGGTGACACCCCGCAGGGATATTGGATCTTGCTCTTGCTGAATGTCTGGGAGCCAAGAGGAATGGTTTTCAATGCCCTTTCAAGCATTTCTTCTGAATTATGATAACGCTCTGACATTGGTTTGCTATTTCTCTATTTCCGGAAACAGTTTTCTGATGCTTTCGTAGAACTCCTTTGGCTCAACCCTCCTCTTCTGTTCATCGAGAATCACATTTTTTCTGCCTGAAGAGACTATTGAGAATAATGGTTTCTCAAAGAGGTTTGCGCTCTGCACCTCGCATCCCTTTATCCCGACATGCATATTCATTTTTGCAATGTGTGGATTGTCATCAAGCCATGCATAAACTTCGTGGAGATTAAGCGGTTCGCGTTTATAAAGCGCCTCATAAATTTTACGAATCATCTCAATATCGACTGCCTCGTCAATTGTCAAGCGATATTCAGGACGGCACAAGTCTATGTCGATCTCTATACCAAGTGTCTTGAATTTATCCATATTCTCTTTTATGTGCATGCTGACACCGGCGCCACGATAGTGCTTATGAATTTCAAGGAGGGCATTGTATGAAATAAGCTCGGAGAGCGTGCCCTGTATCATCGTCATATTAGATGCGTATATGTAGTCTCTGTATTCTTTCTTAAACTCCTCAACAAAGCAGGAAGCGCTCTCAATATCAAAAATTGGCGAGTCGCAGGTAACACGGATAACTGCATCAGCGCCTTCTCTTTCGCAGAGTTTGATATGTCTGTCAACAATATCCTGTTCTGCGCCGGCATACCATCCGATGCCAAATCTCTCCGCTTCTTCAATAAGCTCTTTGTTTTTAGTATCAATGGATGTTGCTAAAAAAACACCGTCAAGCCCTCTCACATTTTTCATGCGTTCTGCATGATGAGCGAAAACTGACCTTCCAGCCATTTTTTGTAAAACCTTGCCGGGAAGGCGGGTTGAAGCCATCCTAGCGGTAATAACGCCTATTACTTTTTTCATTCAATCCTCTCCCAAACGTTTGTATTACAGGATTTATTTGCCAGCAATGCGAGTTTTAAAGCAGACAGAGATTGTTTAACGGAATTAAAAGTTTCAGTGCGAGAAGAAACACAATCAATAAAATAGTTTATCTCATCAATGTACATTTGATTATAACAAATCTCAAGTTCCATTTCCTTCCAAACCCATTCTTTCCCAACGGTTGTAATAACACCTATATTCCCTTGTGCAAAATCCCACACTATCGTGCCTTCTTCACAAACGACCTTACATCGCCTTGAATATCCATGTTGTAAATAGTCCATATGGATAGTACACATGGTTCCCGATTCGAATTTTACTACCATTTCAACATGATCTTCAGTATCAATCTTAAGTGACGATAAAATGCTTTTATCGCAAACTACTTCCACAGGTTTCCCAAAAAACCAAACAGCACAATCAAGCTCGTGAATCCCATCGAATATTAGATTGCCTCCCATATTTTTCTTTGCTTTATATGTATTCTGGTAATCTTTTTTATCAAAAGGGAGATAAAAACCAAATTCAAAGTTTCCCCATAATTTCTTAGAAAAAAAGGGGTTTTTAGTCAAAATATCATGCACATACGATATGGCCGGATGGAATCTCATATTACAACCAACCATTGATATCAAATTTTTCTTGTCAATTATTTCTATTAATTCATCTATTCCATCGAGACTGAGCGATAAAGGTTTTTCAACAAATAAATGACATCCGGCGTTTGCACATTTTATAGCAGGAACAATATGGTCATTGCTATATGTGCAAATAAATGCAGCATTGGGTTTAATCTTTAAAGCTTCATCGAGAGAATAGAACGTTTCTTTTGCAATCGATGCGGCTATCTTTACTTTCTCTCTATTTATATCAACCACATAAACCTCATGTCCGTGTTCGACAAGATTGTTCATGTGTCGGGCGCCTATAGAGCCAACTCCAACGACTAAAATTCTCACTCTTTTCTCCCTGCCAACTCAACATTGGATAACGGGTAAGACCCGCTTTTCTCTAAATCCTGTCTCCTTTTATAAAAATTAGTCAAAAATTTCTTGTACATATTTTTATCAAATGGAAATTTGTAAAACATCAATCTATTCCTTAATCTTGCCAGAAAGATAAAAATAATATTTTTTATTTTATCAATCTTAGTGTTTATTTGATGATTTCCTAATCTGACAGATGACTCCATGTTCAGGTAATACGCTGCGCTCTCAGAATACCTCCCTATCACCTGCCATGGTCGTATATACTCAGCCGATGTATACATATCAATTATTTCTTTGTTAGTCCACTCAACGAAATTCTCAGGTTCGGTCAAATAACCTTCCTTTAATAGCTTCTCTGTTAGTTCACATTTTGGGTAGGGTCTAAAAGTTCCAACACCACAAGTAAAGTAGGGATATTTTCTCAATTTATTAATAAAAGATATTGTCTGCTTGATGTCATCCTTACTTTCTCCCGGAATTTCAAGGATGAAAGATGACCTTGCTATGATTTTGTGTTCGTTACATTTTTTTACTGCAAATGATGCCTGCTCAGGCGTTATTCCCTTCTTCATCAACTTTAAGGTATTAGGGGAGCCTGATTCAATACCAAGGGTTAACTGGACAAGGCCGGATTGCTGCGCAAGTTTCAATGTTTCATCATTTAACATACGGTCATTAAAATAATCACATCGGCATTCTCCATCCCATGTGATGTTTAAAGATTTTCTAATTATACCTTCGCATATTTCTCTTACCCTCTTGATATCAACAAAAAAGTTATCGTCAATAATCTTTACATGTGTGAGGTTGTATTTTTTTACGATATGCTCAATTTCAGAAACAACCTTCTCCGCGCTCTTTTTTCTGTAACGGGTGTTGTCCGCAACCACATTAATACAAAAAGTACAGTAAGAAGGACAACCTCTGCTGCTCTCGTATGGAAGCCAACGCATCGGCTGCCTTACATATTCTGACAACTTATCTGTAAGATAATTATTAATAAATCTTTCAATATTTTTGTCTATACCATAGTCAGGCAAAGGCAGTGTCTCAAGATTCAGTATCTTCTTGCCAAATATCTTGCCATCGTTTTTTTTACCGTTTTTTATCGTTTCTGCGATTTCAACAATATGTTCCTCCCCTTCACCTGCAACTACATAATCGACATACTCACAATTTGCCATCTGTTCAGGAAACAAAGTGCTATGCCATCCTCCTACAACAGTTGGAACACTTGAACTTTCCTTTATGTGCTTAAGTATTCGATAGGTATCCGGAGACTCAGAAGTAAGCAAAGAAATGCCCACAAATAATGCGTCACTCAGTTTATTGCCAATACTTTCTAATGGATGTTTCTCAAATGCACAATTTATGATTTCAACTTTGTATCCGGCGGATTTAAGCTTAGAACCTATGGATATAAGATTTAATGGAGGATAGTTATTATAATTGTATACATTCTGCGGCCTGATCAATAAAACCTTATCAAACATTCAAGCAGCCTTTCACTGAATTAATAACTTTTGTAACTTCCACATCGGTCATTTTGGGATAAAGAGGCATGGAAAGAGCCTTGCTGTAATACTGTTCTGCAACAGTACATCTTTGTTTTTTATAATTCCTTTCGTTTCCATAGTAAGGTTGCATATATACAGGGATATAATGAACCTGCGTTCCGATGCCCGCTTCCATCAGTTCAATCATCACCCTATCACGACTTTTGCCAATTTTTTCGAAGTCAATTTGTAATACATACAAATGGTATGCTGATTTTTTAGTTTCTAGTTCTACCGGTGTTTTGATACATTCAATTTTTTTAAAAGCTTCAGAATATAGAGACGCAATATCTCGTCTCTTTGCCACAAATTTATCAAGTTTATTGAGTTGCGATAAACCAAGGGCACACTGTATGTCAGTAAGCCTGTAATTGAAACCAAGTTCCTGCATTTCGTAATACCAAGGGTTAGGATTATGGATTAAAGATTCAGGATTATGGGAAAAAGCTAAATCTTTATTGGTGAATTTTTCAGGGTTTTTAGTGATTCCGTGATTCCTGAATAATAAGAGTTTTTCATAGAGTTTTTCATTATTAGTTAAAACTGCGCCTCCTTCGCCTGTTGTTATATGTTTTACAGGATGAAAGCTGAATACGGTCATATCTGAATGAGAGCAACTGCCTACCTTAATCCATTCTTCATTAGTCCTTAATCCTGAGTTCTGAATCCTGTATTCTGCTCCTAATGCATGACATGCATCTTCAATTATCATAAGGTCATATTCTTCTGCAATTTTCTTGATTGCCTCCATATCACATGGAAGACCGGCGAAGTGCACCGGAATAATCGCCCTTGTCTTCTTAGTTATTTTCTTCTTTATTTCAGCAGGGTCAATATTGTAAGTATCCTTGTCTATATCTGCAAATACTGATTTGCCTCCACAGTACAGGAGGCAATTCGCACTTGCGACAAAGGTTATCGGGCTTGTTACTACTTCATCTCCGTCCTTAATCCCAGCTGCAAGACAGGTTAAGTGAAGGGCTGCAGTTCCTGAACTGACTGCAACAGCATATTTCGCCCCGCAGTATTCAGCCAGCGCCTTCTCTAATATGTTGACAACAGGCCCCTGTGTGAGCCAGTCAGATTTTAATACTCCAACTACTGCTTTAATATCATCTTCGTCTATCCACTGTCTTCCATACGGTATCATTATAATGACCTTAAATATCTTTGATTATCTCTTTCAATTCTTCAGTAGCCAGCCATCTATCATTAGTATTACTGGCATATCTGAAACTTTCTTTCACAGGTTTTCCACCATTTGCTATATGGCTCTCGTTAGACCACCAATGAAACTCCGGTTCGACAATATAATACTTATCAAATTCCAATGTGTGCCTGCTATCGTCCTCTAATATCATTACTTCATGTAATTTTTCACCAGGACGTATTCCTACGATATCATACTTACATTCCGGAGCAATGGCTTTCGCTAAATCCATAATATTCATACTGGGTATCTTAGGCACAAATAATTCTCCCCCACTCATCATTTCCAAACAATTTATGACAAAGTTTACACCTTGTTCAAGGGTAATCCAGAAACGTGTCATTCTCGGGTCGGTAATAGGAATGACCCCGGTGGGTTTCATTTTTTTAAAAAAAGGGATAACACTCCCCCTGCTTCCAACAACGTTTCCATATCTAACCACCGCAAACCTTGTCCCATGATGACCGGAATACACATTACTAGATATAAATAATTTATCGGAACACAATTTCGTAGCGCCATATAAGTTGATGGGAGCTGCTGCTTTATCAGTGCTAAGCGCTACCACTTTTTTTACATTATTGTCAATTGCTGCATTTATAACATTTTCCGCGCCGATTATATTTGTTTTCACTGCTTCAAAAGGGTTGTATTCGGCGGTGGGTACCTGCTTTAATGCCGCTGCATGAATGATATAATCAACTCCATAAAGCGCCCGGTATAAACGTTCTTTATCTCTCACATCTCCAATAAAGTAACGCATACATGGGTATTTCTCCGTGGAATAAACCTGCGCCATCTCTGATTGCTTAAGTTCGTCACGACTAAAAATAATCAGCTTTTGTGGCTTATACCTCTTTAATATTGTCTCAGTAGCTTTTTTCCCAAAAGAACCAGTGCCGCCTGTGATTAAAATTGTTTTATCATTTAACATTTTTTATTTCTCCTTTCCTAATTCTCATTCTTTCAACATATTCCATCAAAAATGCCAAAAACATACCTGCAAAGAGGCTGATTATGCCTGCAAGGGCTATGTTCTTCTTTATGCGTGGTTTTATTGGTTTTTGAGGGATATACAGCGAGGAGATCATTTCCACGTCTTTAAGGCTTTCGATTTTTTGCTCTATGATGAGTCTCTCAATCTTTAAATCCGATGCCCTTTTTTCAAGTTCAATTGGGTTAAATCCTGATAGAATAAGTCTGCCGCTCTCAAGTAGTTTTTTATATATCCTCGTTAGCTCATCTGAACCTTTTATCACCTTGTTAATTTCCTCTGACTGCATAAGAAGTCTTTGCCTTTCTTCTTCAACAAATCGCTTTATAATAGAGATGTCATTTAAGTATGCGACAAATTCTGTGGCTGCCTGAGACAGGGCATCTGTATTTTTTGCTTCAATGATTAACTGGAGTTTGTCATTGGAATCTTTTAGGGCATTGAATTTTACATCTGATATTAAATGGTGTGTAGTTGGTAAAATTCTTTCTGCATCAATCTTGCCAATAACACTGATTAGTTCTTTTGCTGCTAGTTCTTTTGTCGGCAGTTTCAGCACAACTTCTCCACGGTATATTTTAGGCATTAAAAAACTTATTACCGTTGCTGCGAGGACAGAAACAAGAAATAATCCTATGATAAGCGTCTTTCTTTTTACGATCACCTTCCAGTAATCATAAAGATTTATTTCGTCTTCACATGCTACCGGTCTCTCTTGCTGGTTCATTGCTATCATCCTGTGTTATTGCAACGGTCTCATTTTGCCTTCATTTTCCGCATCTTCTTTCTTTGGCTATTGCAGCATATTCTATAAAACAACCATTTTCAACCTTAGAACGCATTAAGCCCTGTCAATCCCTAAAGATCCCTCAATCTGCCTCAAAAACTCTTCCACCTCACATAGTTTCGCTAACGCATCTTTGCATATGGACGCCTCTGCTATCTTTTCGTAATCATGAGCAAGAAAATTTCTGAAGCCGGCTACCTTGGCAAATGAGAAGGCAAAGTCAGGCTCAAGAATCTTGTTTTCTCCCAGTATGTCAAAGGTCTCCTGATAGGTCTGCGGAAGCCTGAGTTTCTTGTATTTAATAACCAGTTCAGCCAATGTTATACATGAATCCGCCAACAGATAAAGATAGTGCAGCAGCGCGCCACGGTATAACGGATCGGTTGCAAACCGTCTAATACAATCATCCTTTATTGAGCCAATAAGAGCGGCATATTCTCTTATCCTTCCGATCTTTTGAAAAATCCGCTCCATCATATACCCATGACCGCAAATCTCTGTGTTTTAAAATCTATAGACGTATGAAGGATGTTGACCTCGTATTCTTCTCTTGCATCCTGGTCGCTGTCATAAATAACAATGCCATTTCGTATTATATCCCCAAGCAACATAAGGTTTCCGGCGGTGTTTAACAACACCATATCAACATTATTTGTCTTTAATGCCCTGCATATCTCGCTATACAAAGAAAGCCTTATATCAAAAAAAGTATCTTTGAATTTAGGGTTGATAAAAACGGCAATGTCAATATCGCTTAAAGGAGTTGTCTCCCCTTTGGCTGCCGAACCAAAGAGATACGCAAATACAACCCTGTCAGCATATTTTTTTAAAACCGGCCGGAGGCTTTCCTTTATCTCATCAGAAATGATTTTCATCTGTAAGTATATATCTCTTAAATCTTGCTAAATTGCTCTGCTGGTTCAATCTACAAGATTGCGTCAGCATGAGATGCGCTTCCGCCCTATAGGTTACATTTCTGCATTTTTACAGATTGCAACCTAAAAGGAGTTTTATGATGAGTGCACCTATGTAGGCAGATTTGAAATATGTCCACAAGTTACTCTCAACTATTTAAAAAACGCCCAATAAATTGGGCAACTACACTCTAAATTCTTTCCACATCCGATGCATCTATCTTTAAAGACACGCCCTGCTGGATTATGTCTACAGAAAGAACAAGCATATGCTGTCCTGCCCTTTTCACAAGCATGCCCTCTACCCCGGCAAGCAGCCCCCTTTTGATTCTCACTGCCTGTCCTTGTTTTAAATAGGGGTAGGGGTCAATATCCCGCTTGTTCTCAAGAATCTTTTTTAAAGATATTATCTGCTCTTCAGGCACAGGCGCCGGCTTGCCGGGCAGGACACCTAGAAATCTTACAACACCAGGTATTTTTAAAACTGTCAGGATATCTGGATTATTCTTCTGTATGTGCACAAACAAATATCCAGGAAATAGCGGAAAATCTACCAGTTTTTTTCTGTCCTTCCATTTTCTCAATCTTTCAACCACTGGCAGAAAAAAGTCTATACCAATATTAGCCAACCTGTCTGATATCTTAAACTCATGTCTATATTTTACATGAACAGCATACCAATATAGATTCTGATTGTCCTGAGTGTCATGCCTTTGCATAGATGATGTTACATTGAGGCGCGTCCGTCCTCAAAATTGACGGATTCGTAAAAAGTCAGAATATTACGATATTGCGTCATTCCCACGAAAGTGGGAATCCAGTCTTTTCAATGTGCTGCAAAATCTCTGGATTCCGGTTTTTACGGGAATGACGACTTTTTACGAGGTCATCAAAATTGGTTATTGGACAATTATTTTGGATGGTGAAAAAAGATTTTACTAATAGCCTCCCAACTGCTATATCAACAGCGGCGCAATAATAAGCGCAACTATGCTCATAAGTTTTATCAATATGTTCATTGCAGGGCCCGATGTATCTTTAAAAGGGTCGCCTACGGTATCGCCGACAACCGCCGCCTTATGGGCATCCGAGCCCTTGCCGCCGAGGTTGCCCTGTTCAATATATTTTTTTGCATTATCCCATGCGCCGCCTGCATTTGCCATAAGAATTGCCAAAAGAACGCCCGCAACGGTTGCGCCGGCTAACATTCCGCCGAGCGCGGCAGGGCCGAGTATAAAGCCTACAACAGCAGGCGCCGCAACAGCAATTACGCCGGGGAGTATCATCTCTGTAAGCGCCGCCTTTGTGGATATATCAATGCATTTTGCGACATCAGGCTTGACGCCTTCCTTGCCTTGAAGAAGGCCCGGAATTTCCCTGAATTGTCTTCGTATCTCATTTACCATCTTGAATGCAGCTTTGCCAACCGATGTCATGGTCAAAGCGCCTATAAAAAACGGAAGTATGCCGCCCATAAGAAGCCCTATCACAACATTCGGGTCTGTTATCATTATCTCAAGCGCCTTGCCTGTCTTTGCGCTTATTGCCTGGCTGTATGCGGAAAAAAGCGCAAGCGCAGTAAGCGCGGCAGAGCCGATGGCAAAACCCTTGCCTATAGCGGCGGTTGTGTTGCCGAGGGCATCAAGTGAGTCTGTTATCGCCCTCACATCCTTGCCCAGATGGCTCATTTCTGAAATTCCGCCTGCATTATCTGCGATAGGGCCGTATGCGTCAACGCTCATGATTATGCCCACTGTTGCAAGCATGCCGACCGCAGATATGCCTATGCCGTATAAGCCGCCGGTATAGTTTGCAATAAATATTGCAGCGCAGATCGCAAGCACAGGCAGGGCGCAGCTTTCAAGCCCGACCGCCATGCCTGTTATAATATTGGTAGCAGCGCCGGTCTGACTGGATTCTGCAATCCTTTTAACAGGTCCTGCGGATGTATAATGCTCTGTCAGAAGCCCTATGGCAATGCCGCCGACGCAGCCTGAAAACACTGCCCAGTAAACGCCATTATTCACATCAAGATAATAAACCACTGCATAGCCTAAAATAAGGAAAAGACCTGCTGATATAAAGGTTGCATAACGGAGCGCAGCGGCAGGGTTGTATTTTTCCAATATCCTCATTGACAAGATGCCTATTATGGATGCCGCAAGCCCTGCCATTACAAGAACAATAGGTAGTGACATAAGCGCCGTTGCAGAGCCTAATTCGGCAACCCTGCTTCCTGCTATGGCAGTTGCGCCAATGGCAATGCTTGCGACAACAGCTCCCACATACGATTCAAATATATCTGCGCCGAGGCCTGCCACATCGCCGACATTATCACCCACATTATCGGCAATAACGCCGGGATTTCTTGGGTCATCTTCAGGAATTCCAGCCTCAACCTTGCCAACCAAATCGGATCCCACATCCGCAGTCTTTGTAAATATGCCGCCGCCGACCCTCGCAAAGAGCGCTATGGATGATGCGCCCATGGCATAGCCATTTATTATTGCCGCCTGCTCTGGCGTGCCGTAAAGTAAGAAAAATATTCCTAAACCAACCAACCCAATGCTTGCCACGGAAAGCCCCATGACAGAGCCGCCGAGAAATGCAATTGAAAGCGATTTTGCCGTATCAGGCTTGTAGAGATTTGCCGCCTGCGCAGTCCTTACATTTGCCTTTGTTGCCGCCTTCATGCCAAAAAATCCTGCCAGCATGGAGGATATGCCGCCTCCCACATACGCAATACCTGTCTGCCAATTGATAAATACCGACAGGAGAATAAAGACAAGGGCTATAAACGCAAAAATGATTGTGTATTGCCTCTTGAGATAGACCATTGCCCCGTCGTGAATCATTCCGGCTATCTCTCTCATCCTTTCATTTCCGTCCGGCTGCTTCCTGATATAGCCGTATATCAGAAAGGCTATAACAAGACCCGCTAATCCGAATATCGGCGCAAAATTAACTAATTGCTGCATGAGTCCTCCTTTTATTTAAAGACAGGTTGAGGATAAGGTTAAGGTTTAGTATTTTTCAGCCTCAGCCTAAGCCTCAGCCTATCTTGTATTAAACCTATTCATCGCCTTTTCAACACCGTCTTTTAATATTACATCCACTGCTTCTTTTGTTCTGTTCAGCATGGTTAAAACCGTGTCTGCTTCTTCAGAATTAAATGGGCTTAAAACATATTCAGCCACATCCATCTGACCCCTGACCCCTGACCCCTGACCCCTATCTTCCGGTCTTCCTATTCCTAATCTAATCCTTGGAAAACTATTTGTTTCCAATTGTTCAATTATTGACTCAATTCCTTTGTGCCCGCCGCTTCCACCTCTCTGCCTTATCCGTATGGCCCCGAATTCAAGGTCTACATCATCATATATGACAACAATATTTCTTGGTTCTAGGCGAAAATAATTGGCGAGCAGTTTAACTGCCTCGCCGCTTAAATTCATAAATGTTTGAGGCTTGACAAGAATTACTTCTCTGCCAAGAATATTACCTTTACCCAAATGACTTTTAAAATCGCTCTTATTAAATCTTATACCATTGGCCTCTGCTAGATAATCAACGGCCATAAAGCCAATGTTATGACGCGTATTCTTATGTTTTGTCCCGGGATTGCCGAGACCGACAATTAGCCACATGGATTTTAGATTTACGATTTTAGATTTAAGATTTTCAAATCGTAATTCGTAAATCGTAAATCTACTTCTTTTTCTCTTCCTTCCCTGCTGCTTCCTTGCCTTCCGCCTTCTTCCCTTCTTCCTCTTTCACCTCAAAGCTCTTTGCTATTTCTGCCTTTGCCTCTTCAGCGGTCTTTGCCTCAACCTCAGCCATCGGCGCAGCAACCAATGCAACGGTTATATTAGGGTCGCCCAGCGCCTTTAAACCGGTCTGCAGGACAATATCCTTGATATGGACGGATTGGCCTATTAGAAGATGCGTAACATCCACATCTATCTTGTCAGGTATCTGGTTCGGCAGACACTCTATCTTTAATGTTCTGGCCTCATGCTGCATTATGCCGCCCAATGCAACACCCTGCGCTTTACCGGTAAGGTGGATTGGCACATCAATAACCAATTTATGATCCATCAGCAACTCATACAGGTCTATATGAATTATATCTCTTTTCAATGGATCCCTTTGAATGCCCCTGAACATCACGACCCTTGCCTGCTTTTTATCACTTTCTATTTTCAGATTTACAAGGACATTTCCTTTTGCCCCTGTAGAAAGAGCCTTGCTCAATTCCGATGCCTTAATAGTCAAAGGAACCGCCTCTTTAGATGCTGGTCCATAAAGAATGCAGGGTATTAATCCGCCTTTTCTCAGTTTTTTGACCACCTCTTTCCCAACACCGTTTCTATGCTGGGCTGCTAATTCTATCTGCTCCATTTGTTCCTCCCATTATGGAGCAAGCCGACCATGCCGGCGTTAAAACGGCAACACGGTTGCCTTGCTCCCAAATTACACAAACAACGAACTCACTGATTCGCCATAGTGTATTCTTTTTATTGCCTCTCCAAGAAGCGGCGCCACTGTAAGAGACTTTATTTTGTTTAAATCTCTGGCCTTATCATTCAATTGAATAGTATTCGTTACAATTATCTCTTTTAGTGGAGATTTTTTTAACCTGTCTATGGCAGGCCCTGATAATACAGGATGGGTGCAGCATGCATAAACCTCTCTGGCGCCTTGTTTTATAAGCGCTTCTGCTGCTTGAGTAATTGTCCCTGCCGTATCTATCATATCATCCAACAATATGCAAATCTTCCCGCTTATATCGCCTATGATATTCATAATCTCAGCCACATTTGGCGCAGGCCGTCTTTTATCTATCATGGCAAAACTGGTGCCGAGCCTTTTTGCAAATGCCCTTGCCCTTTCAACACCGCCTGCATCAGGCGACACTATTACGGTATTATCCCGGTAATTTTTCTGGATATGCTCCAGCAGCACCGGTGTGGCATATAAATTATCAACAGGAATATTAAAAAAACCCTGTATCTGGCCAGCATGCAGGTCCATACACAGAGCCCTTGTTGCTCCGGCAACTGTTATCAAATCTGCGACCAGTTTAGCTGTAATAGGCGTCCTTGGAGCAACTTTTCTATCCTGCCTGGCATAGCCGTAATAAGGCATAACTGCTGTTATAGCATATGCAGAGGCCCTCTTGAGCGCATCCAGCATAATCAGGAGTTCCATCAGATTTTTATTTCCAGGAGTACAGGTAGATTGTATTACATAGACCTCCGTCCCCCTGACGCTCTCCTGAATCTCAACACATATCTCATCATCGCTAAAACTCTTTACCTCTGCCTTGCCAAGAGAAACACCAAGGTGATTACATATATCTTCAGCAAGAGGTAGATTTGAATTTCCTGCAAATATTTTAAGTTTATCAAGCATAATGTGATTTCAGATTTTAGATTTACGATTTTAGATTTTAAATCGTAATTCGTAAATCGTAATTCGTAAATCTTTCTGGCTGGGGCGGGAGGATTCGAACCTCCGAATGCAGGAATCAAAATCCTGTGTCTTACCGCTTGACGACGCCCCAAAAGAATTTAGGATTTATGATTTAGGATTTATAAATCCAAAATCGTAAATCTTAAATCTAAAATCTATAGTCCTTGCGCCACAAATACAACCATGTTTTGAAATCGCTGGTCTTTTTTTATCTGTGCAAATGCCCTTCTAGCTTTGTCCTCACTCATAAAAATACCGAACACCGTCGGCCCGCTGCCTGACATTAATGCCCCGATCGCGCCAAAATCAATTAAAGCATCCTTTATCTCTTTAATCTCAGGGTGCTTTTTTATGGTCACATCTTCAAGGTCGTTCATTAAAAAACCTTGAAACATATTAGGGATTCCCAAACCGCCGGTGCGGCAGGCGGCCAAAAGTTTTGAAATAGTAATGTTAATATTCTCCTGACTTTTTGTCAAGTCTAAATTTTGACCATTGACAAAATAGCTGATTTTATCTTTGATAACATCAGAAAAGAGAGGTTTAGTCTTGACTAAACCTCCTGTTTTGTCAAGGGTTTGATATGTCCACTGAGTTGAAACAGGGAAGCCTGGATTAATCAGTATATACCAAAATTCGGGAGGCGCAATAGGTTCAAGAATCTCACCTCTGCCTCTTGCGATACATGATTTGCCAATAATAAAAAAAGGAATATCCGAACCAAGGCTGGCAGCGATTTTCATAAGATTATCGGTAGAGATATTGGCAGAGGTAATTTCATTCAATGCCTTCAAAACTATCGCTGCGTTGCTGCTTCCGCCGCCGAGCCCTGCAGCAACAGGGATATTTTTTTTAATTTTAACAGACAGTTTCTTGCTGATTTCAACAGTCTTGAAAAATGCCTCTGCTGCTCTGTAGGCAAGGTTTGTCTGGTCGCATGGAATTGATTTATTATCGCACTCAACAAAAATACCTTTCCCATTTTCAATCCCCAAAATAATCTCATCATAGAGGGAAACTGGCTGCATGAGAGATAAAATATCATGATAGCCATCTTCTCTTTTTCTTAAGACCTTTAAAAAAAGATTTATCTTGGCAGGCGAAAGGTATTTATTGAGATTCAACTTAGAAATGTCCTGTCTTAGGAGGTGTTTTTTCGCACACCCTGTTGAGGTCTTCTACAAGAGGTTCTTCGTGGTAGTCATTCATTGCAGCAAGGAACTCTATTGTCTCTGTCCTTGAACCGGGCAGAGACAGGCATAATTCTCCAAGATGCTTCTTGAATATACTTTCTGCCGAGGAATTTGCCTTAATGACATCGCCAACAATCATCTTGCCGTTTATTATGCCTTCTATTTTATTATGATGTTTCGTTGTCATAATCTCCACCTATTTTAACAACCGTAAAATAGCAATTAAAACGCTCACTATTTTAAAAACAAAACATTTGCAATCCTCATAACCCACTCTGTAAAAGGTCCTGGGTATATGCCTAAAACAAGTGTTGAGGTGTTTATACCGTAAAGGAGCGCTTTGTTAATTAGGCTTACTTTTATTGGTGTAT
This sequence comes from Deltaproteobacteria bacterium, assembly GCA_016219285.1. GTDB lineage: Bacteria > Desulfobacterota > GWC2-55-46 > UBA9637 > UBA9637 > JACRNJ01. The sequence goes on along the minus strand of JACRNJ010000078.1, from coordinate 27,213 downwards.
CAATCTTTGGCTGCCATAGATATATCCGCTTTATGACAAGAAGAAAGTAATACATTGCTGCTATTGCCATTAAAACACCGACAACCGCAAGCCATAGAAGCCCTTCTTTAACAACAGCAGCAATCAGATAGAGTTTTGCTATGAAACCGCCAAGCGGAGGAACGCCTGCAAGGGAGAGGAGTCCTATAAAAAGCGTTGCCGCAAGAATCGGAGAACGTCTTGAAAGCCCTGTATATGCATCTATGCCGTCGCTTCCTTCACTATTATAAAATATGACTATTGCCAGAAATACGCCTGCTATGGCAAAAAGGTATGTGAAAAGGTAAAACATTATAGCGCCGCTGCCAAGTTGAGATGCCGCAGCAATACCCATCAACAGATAACCTGCAGAGCCTATGCTTGCATACGCAAGCATTCTTTTTATATTTTTCTGAGGCATTGCAGCAAGATTGCCAAATAAAAGTGTTAAGGCCGATATGACTGATATAAAAAATACCCAATGTGGCCTTATACTGCCCAATGCAGTGAACATCACCCTCATGAGTATTACAAAACCTGCCGCCTTTGAGCCTGCTGCAAGAAACGCCGTTATTGGCGTTGGCGCTCCCTGATAAATATCAGGCGCCCATACATGAAACGGTATTGATGCTATCTTGAATGTAAGACCTATTACAACGAGCATAAGCCCTATTGCAAGAAATCCGCTAACATCCTTCCCATTTATGACATTTGCAATTTGAGAAAATTCTGTTGAGCCTGTAGCGCCGTAAAGATATGTTATGCCGTATAACAAAAAGCCTGACGCAAGCGCGCCTGTAACAAGGTATTTTAAGCCAGCCTCAACAGAGGCCGATTCTTCTTTTGTATAACAGGCAAGGATATAAAGCGTTACAGCAAGAAATTCAAGAGATACATATAGGCTTATAAAATCATTTGACGATGCAAGAAACATCATTGCAAGGACTGCAAACAGTATTAGCATATAAAATTCGCCCTTAAACTGCTTTATCTTTTCTTCGTATTCCTGCGCCATGTAAAGTATCAACATGCCTGTCAAAAGAAATAACACCTTAAAAAATACTGCGACGCTGTCCTGTACAAAAAAACCGAAGAGTGTTATCCCCCTAATCTCAGAATTTATTGCAATTATTATGACGGCAATAAGAGAACCTATTATGCCGATCCTCGCAAGGCTTTTTCTTTCACCTGAAGCCATTAGTAAATCCGCTGCCATTATTGCAAATGCAAAGATGGTTACAATTATCTCCGGTAAAAATAATTCAATATTTACATCCATTTTATAAACCCGCCTTTGCTGCCATGCTTACATTATTTATCTTGTCAACAAGCGGCATAACGCCTGCATTTATTACATCAATAAGTATTGCCGGATAGAAGCCGACTATCAGTAAAACTAAAATCAGGACAATGTAGGGAAACCTCTGCACAAATGTTGTTGCGTCTTTTAGATGTTCCCATTCAGGCATTGGTTCGCAGAAAAATACATTCCTTAAAGCCCTTAACATATAGGTGGCAGTTATAATGATGCCAAACACAGCAATAACTGCCTGAAAAGGATATGTCTTGAATGCGCCGATAAATATCATGAGTTCAGAGACAAAGTTTGCCAAGCCTGGAAGCCCTGATGATGCAAAACCCATTATTGCAAATGCAACCGCAATAAAAGGCATCTTGTGCGCAAGACCTGAAAAATCATATGTCATACGGGTATGCGCCTGGTCATATACAAAACCTATGAGTGCGAAGGCGAGCGCTGTCATTATGCCGTGGGCAAACATAAGAAGAACTGCTCCATTTACACCAATATAATTAAGCGTTGAAAGCCCAAGCAGGACATAGCCCATATGGCTTGAGGATGAATAACCTATCATAAATTTCATGTCCTTCCTGTGCATTGCAACCATGCCGCCATAGAATATATTTATAAGACACAGGACTGCAACAACAGGCATCCAGAATTGCGCGCCCTCTGGCAAAAGACCCATTGCAATCCTTATAATTCCATATGCGCCAAGTTTCATCAAAACCCCTGCATGAAGCATGCTGACAGCAGACGGCGCTGCTGCATGTCCTATGGGAGACCATGAATGGAATGGCGCAAGCGGAACTAAAACGCCAAAACCGAATAGGAGCGGCAAAAATACCCAAATCTGATAGCTTGATGCAAAACTTATTTTCCCAATTTGAGTCATGTCAAATGTGTAGCTTCCTGTCATCTGTCCGGCGGTAAAATATATTGACAAAATACCTATGAGGGCAAACACTGCGCCAAAACTCAAATACAGGGTTAGTTTCATTGTTGCGTATTCCCTGTTGGCGCTGCCCCATATGCCGATGAGCGGATACATGGGAATAACAGCGAGTTCATAAAACAGATAAAAGAATATCATATCCAGTGATGTAAATACGCCGAACACACCGCTTACCAGCAAAAGCAGAAATATGTAATGCTCCTTTATCCTGTGTTTTATGCCTACCCATGATACAAACACACCCGTGAATATGACAAAGGATGTTAAAACAACCATTGCAACGCTTATGCCGTCAACACCAACATGATATGATATGCCAAGCGACCTGACCCACTCTACTTTTTCAACAAACTGATACCCTGCCTTTGCCTTGTCATAGGCAAACAAGAGGTAAAGGGAAAGTATCAGCGAAACAGATGTTGATATAACAGCAATTGCCCTTATCTTTGAAATAGACGCTTCCTTAACAAAGAGAATAGCAATGCATCCGAAAAGAGGGGCAAGTATTATTGCTGATAAGATTGGAAAACCTTCCATTAAAATCTCCTGATATTAAAATGTAGTCTGCCGATTTGTCAGCGACTTTAAAAGCAGCCCAATAAATTGGGCAGCTACAGCGCCCCAAACAATAAAAAAAGCGCCACAACGCCTGCAACCATTATCAGCGTATAGTGCTGGAGCTTGCCTGTAGTGGTAAGCCTTAAAATCTTGCCTGACTCTCTTGTAAGATACGCAAAGCCGTTTACAAATAAATGTATAATGATATTCACTTCAGCAAAGTTACATATCGTTGCTATGCCGTTGTAAATCTTTGCGACTATAAAATTGTCATAGAATTCATCAAAATAAAATTTATTATGCGCAAGTTTATAAAGGACATTTCCTTCAAGCGGGTCTTTTGTTAATTCTCTGCAATAGATGATGTAGCCAAGCGCAATGCCTGCAAGAACAACTACTGTTGAAAGACCTGCAACAAAGAAATTAAATCCGTGTTCGCCGTGTCCGCCGTGAGACGGCCCTGCTATATAGGTGCCAAAGTTTGGTTCAAACCATGGCAGCCCTGCAAAACCTGAAAGAACAGCAAAAACTGCAAGTATGATTAAAGGCACTGTCATTACAGGCGGTGATTCATGTGGATGGCCGTGATACCTTTCATTGCCAAAGAATGTTACAAATACAAGTCTTGTCATAAAGAATGCTGATATAAATGCAACCAAAATACCTATTGCAAAAAGGAAATAGTGATGCGATGTAAATGTTGCAGTCAAGATTTCATCCTTGCTCCAGAATCCGCTGAACGGAAATACTCCTGCCATGGCAAGCGAACCGAGTATGAATGTAGCGCCGGTTGTCTTAACTTTCTTAAATGCGCTGCCCATCTCCCATATATTTTGCGTGTGAAATGCATGTATAACGCTTCCTGCCGCAAGAAATAAGAGCGCCTTGAAAAATGCATGGGTTGTAAGATAAAACATGCCCGCTGTCATTCCGCCAACACCCATTGCCATGACCATGTAGCCAAGCGACGATAATGTTGAGTATGCAACAACCCTTTTTATGTCATTCTGCGCAACTGCAATAACTGCTGCCAAAAGCGCTGTAAACCCGCCGATATACGCAACAACCTCCATTGCATCCGGCGAAAGGTGATAGAGGAGCGCTGTCCTTGCAAGTAAATAAACACCTGCCGCAACCATCGTTGCAGCATGGATTAGGGCTGAAACAGGGGTCGGACCTTCCATCGCATCAGGAAGCCACACATGCAAAGGGAATTGCGCAGACTTGCCAACAGCGCCGCAGAATATTAAAAGCGCTGCAAGATATAAGGTTGAATCAGGTATGCCGCCCTTTTCCAGTATATGGTTTATCTCAATAAAATTGAATGTGCCCGTTGCCTGAAATAAAACGAATATGCCAAGTATAAAACCAAAATCGCCGATCCTGTTGACAAGGAATGCCTTTTTAGAAGCATCGGATGCGGATGGTTTCTCAAAATAGTACCCTATCAAAAGATATGATGAAAGCCCGACAAGCTCCCAGAATATAAATATCTGTATAAAGTTATTTGAAAGGACAATGCCGAACATTGAGAATATGAACAAAGAAAGACATGCAAAGAATCTTGAAAAACCAGGGTCACCGTGCATGTAGCCCCTTGAATAGATATGTATCAAAGAACCTACAAAGGTAACAACAAAGAGCATTAAGATGCTTAATGGGTCAAGGAGAGTTCCCATCTCAACATGAAGTCCAGGAATATTTATCCATGAAAAGCTTTGCTGGATAGGTTCCATATGCGGATGTTTTAAGAGATTTAGAATCGGATCTATGGATAGGATAAAACAAAAGACCACAGCGCCTATTGAGATATAGGAACTTAAATCCTTCTGCCTCCTTGTAACAAAGGTGATTAAAACAGCAGAGATAAGCGGTATGAATAATATTAACCAGGTTGTCATAATCAGGGTTCAGGGTTTAGGGTTTAGGGTTCAGGATTTTTTGTTTTTACTAACACCTGATACCTAACACCTAATACCTGCCTTTCTAATGTTTCATTTCATTCAATTCTTCCACATAAACGGTCTTACGCCGTCTGTAAACAGCAACGAGTATTGCAAGCCCAACAGCAACCTCTGCTGCTGCAACTGTTATGGTAAATACAACAAATACCCTTCCTGTCATTGACTGAAGAAAATGTGCAAACGCAACAAGGCTTAAGTTTATTGAGTTAAATATTAACTCAAGAGACATCAAAACTATTATAATGCTTCTGCGCAGCAGTACGCCCGCAACACCTATTGAAAAAAGTGCCAAACTTAATAACAGATAATGAGATAAGGGAATCACCTTTTCTCCTTCATTGCCAGAACTATTGCCCCAATAAGAGCTATTAAAAGTAAAAACGATACAACCTCAAATGGAAATACATATTTTGTAAAAAGAAGTTTACCCATAATTTCTGTATTCTTAACCAATGCCTCTTCCGTATAATTACCAAGCGGCGCATCAAGGCTGCCGTGTAATATGGTAAACCCCATAACAAATACAAACCCTATTACAACAACCAGCGCAATCGGCCTCTGGTGGTGAAGATACCCTCCAAACCTTTCCTTGCCAAGGTCCAGAACCATGACTGCAAACAGGAATAATACTACTACAGCGCCAACATAGATAAAAACCTGAACAGCGGCAAGAAACGGAGACCTCAGCAAAATGAAGAGGGCTGCAACCTGTAAAAAACATACCATAAGGGAAATAGCGCTGTGAACAGGGTTTCTCAGCGAAACAACCCCTATTGCTGATACGATCGCTATTACCGCAAATATTAAGAAGAATAGCTTTTCCATATATGATTTTAGATTTACGATTTTAGATTTACGATTTTAAATCGTAATTCGTAATTCGTAAATCGTAATTCCTTACCACCACCTCTTCTTCCTAGTTAAATCAGGTTTGATACTTATGCCTTGTTTATTCCTCTCAAGCCGCGCCCCGACTACATAACCACCCTCAAATTCTTGACCCACCCCTTTATCCCCTCCAAGGAGGGGACTTTTTTGAATCCCCTCTTGGAAGGGGAAGGGGTGGGCAGGCGCAAGAAGTCTTTTCTTATCGGCAGCAGCGCAGTCCAAAGAAAAACATGCAAGCTCATAATCCCTTCCCATCCTTATTGCCGTTGTAGGGCAAGCGTCTTCACAAAGACCGCAGAACATACACCTGACAAGGTTTATTTCATATACCTTTGCAATCCTGTCACTAATACCTATACCTGTGTCATCCTCCATTGGTACAACCGTGATGCACTTTGTGGGACATGTCTTGGCACAAAGTTCACACGCCACACAGAGTTCCCTTCCCTGCGCATCTCTGTTTAGTGTGTGAAGACCCCTGAATCTCTGATAAGGCAGCCACTTTTCCTCATCAGGATAACGCATGGTAACGCTCTTTGACACCTCATAGCCAAGTGTCAGGGAAAGGCCTTTTATAAAATCTATAAAGAATATTTTTTTCAGAATATTTGTCATGTTCTGCATTCTGTCTGTAGTTTGCCAATTCATTGGCGATTTAAAAAACGCCGATAAATTGGCAGCTACAAAAAAGGTTTGGCGGTTGCCTGTTAATGTATTTAAATGTAGTTTGCCCATTTATTGGCGTATTTAAAAAACGCCGATAAATCGGCAGCTACAATAAAAATAATCCTGTAAGCAATATGTTCAATAATGATAAAGGCAGCAGAATCTTCCAGCCAATAGTCATAAGCTGGTCATAACGGTATCTCGGAAGAGTAAACCTTATCCACATGAATAAGTAGATAAAGAAACCTACCTTGGCAACAAACCAGAAAATAGGTATCTCCGGCATAAATAGAGGCGCATTCCAGCCGCCAAAGAAAAGTATCACAGTCAACACAGAGGCCGTCACCATAGCCAGATACTCTGTAAGCATGAAAAAGGAAAACTTCATTGCGCTGTATTCCACATGATACCCTGCCGCCAGGCTTCCTTCATCCTCAGGCAGGTCAAACGGTATTCTGTTTATTTCCGCCAGAGCCGCTATGAAAAATATCGCAAATCCTATGGGCTGACATATAATGTTCCAATGAGGTATAAAACCCAATATGGTTCCGCTCTGGAGTTTTACTATATCCAAAAGACTCAATGAATTTGAAGTCATTACAACACCAATACAGGAGAAGGTCAGGGCAATTTCGTAGCTTATCATCTGGGCAGATGAGCGAATACCTCCGAGGAGGGCATATTTGCTGTTAGACGCCCACCCTCCAAGTATTATGCCGTAAACACTAATTCCACCCACAGCCAGTATATACAATATCCCAACATTCATATCAGAGATATAGAGTGTTACCTCTTTATTTATGATGGGAATAGTTATTTTATCTCCAAAGGGTATGGCTGCATAAACAGCAAAGGCAGGTACCATGGCAAACAAAGGCGCAAACTTGAAAAGCCATTTGTCAGCCTTGTCGGGGGCAATATCCTCCTTGAACATAAGTTTAATCATGTCTGCAACAGGCTGTAATATCCCGTGCGGCCCAACCCTGAATGGTCCAAGCCTCACCTGGATATGGCCTGCAACCTTCCTCTCTATCCATGTTAAAGGGATTGGCAGGGTAAAGAGTATAAGGCTTACCACGATAACCTTGACTATTATCAATGCAACTTCTATGAGTGTGTTGATGTCAGGCATAACAGGATTTTGGATTTCAGATTTTGGATTTAGGATTTTAAATCTCAAATCCCAAATCGTAAATCACAAATTGTATTATCTCCTTCTCCCCCACATATAATTTACCATCTCAATATATCGGGTATTCATACCGCGAACAATGGTATGCACAGTAAAGATTATATTTTTAAGCATCTTGTAAACCATCCTCGGGTGCGAATCTATAAGCTTTTCAAAATCATACTTCTCAATAGAGTAAGCCTCTGTACTTGATATGGCAACTATAGTGGCAGAGCGTGGCCTTTCGTCAAGAAAACTCATCTCGCCGAATATGTCTCCGTCTTTCATCAGGGTAAGGGTCATAAGCTCACCGTCAGGCGCAGCCTTGCATGCCTTTACCTCGCCCTTTCTTATAATATACATTGAAGTGCCGTCTTCATTCTCTTTAAAAATAGGCTCGCCTATCTTATAGCTTTTCTTTTTTACAATCTTTGATATGGCAGTCAGCTCTTCATCCGTAAAGTCTCCAAAAAAAGCCATGTCTCTTAAAATTTTTTGGTCAACCATCTGCCACCTCCGTTATCAAATTTACGATTTCTGATTTTAGATTTTAAATCGTAATTCGTAAATCGTAAATCATAATTTATTTATCTTCACCCTCGCCATCCCTTCTCCCCTTGTATAAAACCTGTTCACTGAAACACTGTCGAAATTTTCAGGTATAAATGCAACGCCTTTTTGAGAACCTTTTACCACCCGCAATTTCAATGCCGCCTCATATTCTTTTGATTTTACAATTACAACCTCTTTGTCAGATAAACCAAGTTCTTTAGCATCTTCATCGCTTATCTCAACAAATGGTTCTGCCAGCAGTTTCACCAATACATGCGCCTTCTGAGATAGTCTTCCTGAATGGAAAAGATGGTTGCCTGTTATAACCTGGAACGGATATTCCGAATAGTCTATTGCTTCTTGTCTCTGACTCCTGACTCCTGGCTCCTGACTCATGCCCCCTGTCCCCTGCCCATTTACCAACACCCCTGTATTATTTAAGGCATCAAATAATATGTCTTTATAAGATGGCGCTTCTTCTTTTATATCATCAAATACATCCTTTGCAGATTTATATCCAAAGCCTCCAATATTATCAAGTATGCTTAAATCATCCTTTGAACCACCAACACAGGAAATTATCTTTCTAACCCTCTGAACCCTTCCTTCCTGATTGGTAAATGTCCCATCCTTTTCAGCATATGTTACCCCTGGCAGAACAACATCTGCCATCTTTGCTGTTTCTGTAAGAAACGTGTCCTGAACAACTAAAAACTTTACCTTTGACACGGCATCTTTTGCAAATCTTGCATCTGGATACATTGAAACAATATCCTCGCCAAGCACATAAAGACTTTCAATCTCTCCATTCTTTGCTGCATTAAGGATTTCTCCGCAGTCCATGCCTTCTTCTTCACTCTTTTTGAATCCTGGCAAAAACAATGGATGTATACCCATACTTATTGCGCCGCGCTGATTGCACCTGTCAAATAGAGGAAGGCAATTTATATTCTTCCCTGTCTTTTTTAATAAGGTCTTTAATACTGCAATATTCTCCAGCACATCTGTGCCATTATCAAGCCTCAAAATATCCGCGCCTAAAAATATTGTTATAGTTGATGCGTTCTTAAACCTTAATGCGGCAGCGTCAATATCCCCTTCTGCCTTATCTTTGCCTTTTTCAATAAAATCAACAATACCTTTTACAACATCTCCAAGATTTGCTGGTTTATACTTCAGAGAAATAGTTGCCGAACTATTAAGTTTGAGCCGCCTTGGGTGCGCAAGGATTAAGGTCTTTCTTTTATCAGAGGCAGTTGTCCTTATCAAATAATCTGTTATAGGATTTTCATCGGATATTGCCGAACCAATGATAAAGATTGTGTCTGCCTTTAGCGCATCAAAGATTGAAACACCGCCTTCTCTAAAACCGCACACATCAACCATTGCAGATGTTACCCATTTATTTGCAAATCTGCTGTCTAAATCAATATTATTTGTCTTGAATACATCTCTAACAAGCTTCTGGAATACAAATAATTCCTCATTGGTAAGCCTTGTGCTTGCAATGCCGGCGGTCTTTCTACCCATGCCAAATCTTTGTTTAATGGCGGATAAGGCCTCTTCCCACGAGCATTCTACAAGCCTCCCACCCTTTTTAATCATCGGCTTTGTAAGCCTTTTCTCACTTTGCATAAAGTGATACCCAAACCTGCCGCGGCTGCAAAGCGTCTCCTTATTTATGCCCGTTGCGCTCTTTGACCTGACCCTTACAACCTCGCCGTTTCTTGCGCCGATTGTAATCTGACAGCCTGTAGCGCAGTATGGACACACGGTATCTGCCTCTTTTAAATCCCACGGCCTTGATTTATACCTATAAGCAAGGCTCATAAATGAACCAACAGGGCAGACCTCTATGCAGTTGCCGCAGTGGTCGCAGTCAAGGGTTGTATTCCAGAAACTTGTTTCCTGCGTTTTAGCGCCTCTGCCGATTCCACCGAGGGCTGACACGCCGACAACCTCATCACATATCCTTACGCACCTCTCACAGTGGATACAACGATTGTGGTTCTTTACAATAATCGGACTTAATATCTCATCTTTTTCATGAAACCTTCTCTTCCATTCATCAAACGGGCTGTGCCTCGGTCCTGATTTAAAAACAAAATCCTGCAACTCACACTCCCCTCCCTTATCGCATGTCGGACAGTCAAGCGGGTGATTTGCAAGCATGAATTCAAGCATGGATGAGCGCGCAGATTTAACAGTCTCATTTTCAGTAAAGACCTCCATACCGTGAAGCACTGGCGTTACACATGAGGGCTGAAGCTTTCTCTGCCCGCCTATCTCAACAAGGCACATCCTGCATGAGCCGAGCCTTGAAAGTCTTGCCTGATAGCAGAATGTGGGTATCTCAAACCCTGCCTGCCTGGCAGCATCAAGGATTAAGGTTCCGTCCTCTACTGTGATTTCTTTTCCGTTGATTTTTACAGTAGCCATAATAAATACAATTCCTAAATCCTAATGTCTAAATTTCTAATAAAATATCCATTGACTGCAATTTATGGTTGTTTTTTGACATTTGACATTTTATCCTTGACAGATATTCTTCCTGTCAAGGATTTATTAGGAATTATGATTTAGAAATTAGAAATTTATTGTAGTATCTCCTAAACACAACTCCTGATTCATAATTCTTAATTGTTATCTAAACCATACATCTCTTATTCTTCACATGATAAAGAAACTCTTCCTTAAAATTCTTCAATGCCCCGCGGAGCGCCATGACTGCGCCGTCTCCGAGGGGGCAGAATGTCCTGCCAAAGATATTTCCGCATAGTTTTTCAAGAAGTTCCACATCGCCATCTTTACCCTGTCCATGTTCAATCCTGTGCAGAACCTTGTATGTCCAATCCGTGCCTTCCCTGCACGGCGTGCATTTGCCGCATGATTCGTGCCTGAAAAATCCCATTGTCCTCATGGCAACCTTTACAATGCAGGTTGTATCATCCATCACTATAACACCTGCTGAACCGAGCATTGTGCCTTTAGCAGCCATGCCGTCAAAGTCCATGGTAGTATCCAGATCCTTTTCCGTAAGCATGGGCGCAGAGACCCCGCCAGGTATAGCAGCCTTGAATTTTCTGCCGTCACGGATGCCGCCTGCGTGTGTAAAAATAACCTCCCGGAGCGGAGTTTCCATAGGTAGTTCATAAAGCCCTGGTTTTTTAACATGGCCGCTTACCCCGACTATTTTAGGGCCAGGGCTTTTTTCAGGCCCGATGGATGCAAACCATTTCGGCCCCTTGTTTATGATGTGAGTAATACATGCAAGGGTTTCAACATTATTTATAACAGTTGGTTTTGCAAAAAGGCCGACCTGCGCTGGAAATGGCGGCTTAATCCTAGGCTGTCCTCTTTTTCCTTCTATTGATTCAATAAGCGCTGTTTCTTCCCCGCATATATATGCGCCAGCGCCTTTATGAACATAGATATCACAATTAAAATTTGTGCCGAGGATGTTCTTGCCAAGATAGCCCTTTTGATGAGCCTCAGAGATTGCCTGCTCAAGTCTTCTTGCCCCAAAATCAAATTCGCCTCTGATGTAGATATATGCTGCATGAGCGCCAATTGCGTAACAAGCTACAGCCATACCCTCTATAAGTTGATGCGGGTCTTTTTCAATAATTATCCTGTCCTTAAATGTCCCCGGCTCCCCTTCATCAGCATTGCAGCAAAGATATTTAGCTATGGTTGGGTCTTTTGTAATAAAACTCCATTTAAGACCTGTTGAAAATCCTGCGCCGCCGCGGCCCCGAAGCCCTGAATCCTTGACCATCTGGATAAGCGCATCCGTCTGCATTTTTAATGCCGCAGGAAGCGCCTGATACCCGCCGTTTTTAATATATACATCTATCCGGTGAGAATCAGGGGTGTTTATGTTTTTTAGAAGATTAGGTTCCATATGTATTTCAGATTTATGATTTCAGATTTACGACTTGAGATTTTAAATCGTCAATCGTAATTCGTAAATTTTATTTTAACGTTTTCAATATCTCCTCAACCTTTGCCTCTGTCAGATTTTCGTAATAATCGTCATTTATCTGCATCATCGGCGCTGTGCCGCATGAACCAAGACACTCAACCTCTGAAAGTGTGAATTTTTTATCAGATGTTGTCTCTCCCTTTTTTATGCCAAGCCTTTTTGAGAAAAATTGAACTATATGCTCTGAATCAAGCAATGAACATGAGATGTTTGTGCAAACCTGTATATGGTATTTCCCTACAGGTCTTTTATTATACATTGTATAAAATGCCGCAACCTGATTAAGCTGAACCGGCGGCATATCCAGGAGGTGGGCAATCTCAAGCAAAATATCCTCTGTAAGATGGCCGCACTCTTTCTGCGCAATCATCAAGGCATCCATTGATGCAGATTTTTTTGTTGGATATTTGGCTATTGCCTTTTTAATATTTTCTATGGCCTGAGTTGAAAGCATATCTTAATTAGATTTACGATTTTAGATTTCAGATTTATGATTTAAAATCCAAAATCGTAATTCGTAATTCGTAAATCGTAAGTAGTTCTACTTATCCGCCTCGCCAAATACAGGGTCAAGACTTGAAACCACAGCAACCACATCTGCAAGGTATGCATCTTTACACATGGGGTCTATAGCCTGCAGATTTACAAATGAAGGTGCCTTTATCTTTACCCTGAACGGTCTTTCTGAACCGTCACTTACTATATAAAATCCCAATTCGCCCTTGGGCGCCTCAATGCTGGCATACACCTCGCCCTTTGGGGCCTTGAATCCGTGGGAAACAAGTTTAAAATGATGGATGAGAGATTCCATATTTGTTTCTATATTTTTTCTTGGCGGCGGAACAACTTCAGGCATATCAATGCAAGGCTTGCCATCGGGCAGCTGTTCCAATGCCTGCTTTATTATCCTTGCGGCCTGCCTCATCTCTTGCATGCGAAGAACATATCTGTCAAAACAGTCTCCGTTTTCACCAACTGGGATATCAAAGTCAAGTCTGTCATAGATAAGATATGGTTCATCCTTTCTTATGTCCCATTTGACGCCTGTGCTTCTAAGGATCGGACCACTCAGACCAAGGCTTATTGCATCCTCTGCAGATATCACACCAACCCCTTTATTTCTCTTAAGCCATATCCTGTTTCCTGTTAAGAGCTGCTCATACTCATCTAGTTTTTTGGGAAAGAGGTCCACAAATTCAAGGCATTTTTCCTTAAATAAAGGCTGCAGGTCATACCTCACCCCTCCAATCCTTAAATAATTGTGCGTTACCCTTGCGCCGCAAATCATCTCAAACAGATCCAGCACCATCTCCCTTTCCCTGAACGCATAGAGAAGAACAGTCATTGCGCCAAGGTCAAGCGCCCATGCGCCTATACAGGTAAGATGGCCTGTAATCCTTGAAAGTTCTGCCACTAATACTCTTATATATTTTGCCCGTTCTGTTACTTCAATACCCAGGAGTTTTTCAACAGCCAGCACATAGGCAAGGTTGTTGCCCATGGCAGACCAATATTCCAGCCTGTCCGTATATGGAACAAACTGATGATAAAGCAGGTTTTCCGCAATCTTCTCTGTGCCTCTGTGAAGGTATCCTATATCAGGGGTTGCCTTAATTATCTTCTCACCCTTCATATCCAGAAACATGTGCAGCACACCGTGAGTGGACGGGTGTTGGGGACCCATGTTTAAGGTTATCTCTTTTGTAGCTATTTCTTGGTTGTTTGCCATGTGTAAAGTAAGAAGCAAGATGCCAGAAGTCAGAAGCAAGAAAAAATCTTACCTCTTGCTTCTTACCTCTTACCTCTTGTCCTTTTCTTCCCCATACGGATTATACCTGTCCTTATATCCCTTGAGCGGGTAATCTTTCCGCAAAGGAAAACCTTCCCACTCGTCGGGCATGTATATCCTCTTGAGATTCGGGTGGCCTTCAAATATAATGCCGAACATATCATACGCCTCACGTTCTGCCCAATCCGCGCCGCTCCAAACAGGGGTAACAGAGGGAACTGTTTCTCCATCTTCTGTTTTAATTTTTAATCTTACCCTGTGTTTTTGGGAAATGGAATAAAGGTGATATACAACTTCAAATCTGGGATTCTGGGGAAAATAATCAATGCCTGCAATGTCTGAAAGGAAATTAAACTGAAGTTCACTATTATCTTTCAGGAACTTACATACCTCAAGCAGGCTTTCCTTCCTGATTAGATGGGTTGCCTCATCTCTGAATATAGAGGTATCAAGGATAGACTGGCCAAACTTTTCTTTAATATTTTTTATTAGAATTGAATCGGGGCCGATTGTCATCTTTTAAACTCCGTAAAAAAGCTGTCAGCTTTCAGCGGTCAGCAATCAGCTTAAAGCTGAACGCTGATAGCTGAATGCTATTTTTCATACCTTGCAAATACTGACGGCATCTCTCTTTTTATCTTTTCCTGCAGCTGCAAAAACCCGTATAAAAGCGCCTCCGGCCTGGGCGGGCAACCAGGAATGTAAACATCAACAGGTATAACAAGGTCTGTGCCCTGAACAACAGAGTATGTATTATAAGGGCCGCCTGCTGATGCGCAGCCGCCCATAGCAATAACCCACCTCGGCTCTGCCATCTGGTCATATACCCTTTTAACAGCAGGCGCAATCTTTTTTGTCATAGTGCCTGCAATAATAATAACATCACTCTGCCTGGGAGAAGGTCTGAAGACTATGCCAAACCTGTCTGTATCATAACGGGAGCAGCCTGCTGCAATCATTTCTATGGCGCAGCATGCAAGGCCAAATGTCATAGGCCAGAGAGACGATCTCCTGCCCCAGTTCACAACACCGTCAACAACTGTATCAATTCCTGTTGTCTTTGCCAAAATGGCTGCTGTTCTGCCTGTCAGTTCTACAATGCTCTCAAGGGTAGTAAATTGCACAACCCCTTCCAGGGAATTCTCTGCTATACCCATTCCAGAGCCCCCTTTGCCCATGCGTATATAAAGCCAATCAGCAATATGCCTATAAATATAAACATCTCTACAAACGCAACTACTCCGAGTTCCCTAAAGACAACCGCCCATGGAAACAAATATAACGTTTCAGCATCAAAAACTATAAACAGGATTGCTATAATAAAGAAGTGGACTTTGAAATGGCCCGCGCTTGCATCATTGCCAATGGGCTCCATGCCGCATTCCCAGGGGGAAAGCTTGTCTTTGTAAGGATTGTTGGGGCTTACTATGCTGTTTATAAAGAATACCGCAACAGCAAGAAATGTTACAAAACCAATAATTACCAGGACAGGAAGATAAGATAAGAGCATTATCAATCACCTCAGGGAACGACAAAATAGTGTTGCACACCATAAAATATCCGATGTTCAATTGTCAAGAGAAAAAAAGGGGGGGAAAGGGAAGGTGGCACGGAGGTAAATTCATATAGAGCCAAAGACAAGCCCTTGACAAATTAACTCCTTTGCCTTTGACAAATGAGTTTTGTGTTTTGCTTCAACAAAATACATAATTTGTCAAGGGCAAGGAAAAGCGGGCTGGACAAAACGGAGCATACTGTTTTAAGTATAGTAGCCTGCCCATTTATGGGCGCTTTTAAAATACGCCGATAAATCGGCAGACTACAGTATTTGGCCAGAGCCTGCCTCTGAAGGTTTTTATCAGGGGATTGCGTTTGTCGAAAAATGCATCTGCATTTTTTGGGTTAAGCTACTTTGCAAGTTTGGAGGCTATTGTTGCGACATGTTTTCCCTGAAACCGCGCTGCCGCCAGCTCATTCCCGCTCGGCATACGTTCTCCCTGACCCCCGGCAATCGTAGATGCGCCATAAGGAGACCCGCCGCTAATCTCATCTATACGCATCTGGCCTTGAAAGGAGTATGGCAACCCTGCAATAATCATCCCATGATGGAGGAGGGTGATATGAAAGCTAATAATGGTAGACTCCTGACCGCCATGCTGAGTAGCAGAGCTTGTAAACACACTTGCCACCTTGCCGACAAGCGACCCTTGAGCCCAAAGTTGGCCGGTAGCATCGAGGAACTGGCGCATCTGCCCGCACATATTTCCAAACCGCGTCGGTGTGCCAAATATTATTGCATCGGCAGAACTCAATTCATCTACCGCGCATACCGGAATATGAGCAAAGGTTTTTTGAGCCTCCAACGCCCCCATTTTTTTAAGCGCCTCTTCCGGCAGGGTCTCTGGAACGCGCCGCATCTCTACCTTTGCGCCCTTAACTTCCTCAACCCCTTCTGCAACTGCCTCTGCCATACGGTGGATGTGGCCATACATGGAATAGTAAACAATCAAAACCTTCATAACTTGCCTCCCGCAAAAGAATTTTGAACGTGAATTAATTAATAGCAGAGAAATTCAGTTTGTCAACCCATTAAGGCTTTTCTCCTTCCTTGTTTTTTGAAACTGCAATGTGTTAGTATCAAAAATATGAACAGTCAGAGAACTAACAGGCTTCCCTCATGGCTTTCCAGAAAGATGGGGCAGCCTAGTAAACTCCATGAGATGAAGAATATCCTCCGCAGCAGAAACCTGCATACAGTCTGCGAATCAGCCCGCTGTCCGAATATTGGAGAGTGTTTTTCCAAACCTACTGCGACCTTTATGATTCTGGGCGATGTCTGCACAAGGGGGTGCGGTTTCTGCTCTGTGGAAAAAACTGCTGCGCCGCTTGTTGTAGATGCAAACGAACCGCGAAGTATAGCCATCACCGCAAAGGAATTGGGACTTAAGCATGTTGTCATAACATCAGTTACAAGAGACGACCTTTATGACGGCGGGGCAACGCAATTCGCCTTGACAATACAGGCTATCAGGGATACTATTCCCTCTATTTCTATAGAGGTTTTGACCCCTGATTTTAAAGGGGATAAGGACTCTCTCAATATCGTCTTAAATACGAGGCCTGACATCTTTAACCACAATATAGAAACCGTGCCTTCCCTTTATAAAAAGGTAAGACCTCAGGCTGATTACAGACAATCTTTGATGGTGCTTGAGATGGCAAAAAATATGAGTCATGCGGCAGTTACCAAATCAGGGTTGATGGTCGGACTCGGCGAAACAAGGGATGAGGTACAATCTGTTTTGAAAGACCTTGTTGCAGCAGGCTGCGATGCCGTTACCATAGGTCAGTATTTGAGGCCGTCAACAAAAAATCTTAAGGTCAAGGAATATATCCCCCTTGATGTTTTTAAGGAATATGAGTCGTTCGGGAGGAAAATCGGCTTAAAATATGTCTATTCAGGGCCTTTTGTGAGGAGTTCGTATAATGCAGAAATGTTGACGGCTTCATAAAAAGTCAGACCCTCTGTATTGTCGCTGCGGCTTCTACTCTCAACCCTTGACAAAGCTGTCCTTGGCCAAAGCCAAGGGCTTGCCTTTGGCAAGCCACAGATTTGTCAAGGGTCAACATACCTGTAGCTTGCCCGACCCAACCTTCAGTTGGGCGCCCAGTGGGCGTTTTTTAAAAGCGCTCCACATTGAAACATCGGAGCGCCGATAAATCGGCAAACTACAACGTCTTACATCTGGAGCTTTTTACTTTGCTGTTTCTTATAAAAACTTTTTATGAGCTTGTTTGAGGAGTAAATCAATATGGAAGAATTCCACAGAATCAAAAGACTCCCCCCTTACATCTTTAACATAACAACAGAGTTAAAGATGGAGGCAAGAAGGCAGGGAGAAGACATAATTGATTTTGGCATGGGCAACCCTGACCAGCCAACGCCGCAGCATATTGTTGACAAGCTCATTGAGGCCACACATAACCCGCGCAATCACAGATATTCCGCATCAAAAGGCATATATAAATTAAGGCTTGCCATAACGGACTGGTATAAAAGGCGTTATGATGTTGACCTTGACCCTGACTCAGAGGCCATTGCAACTATAGGTTCAAAAGAAGGGCTTTCCCATCTTGCTTTGGCAATCATTGGTCCGGGGGATGTGGTCTTTGTGCCAAATCCGACCTATTCCATCCACACCTATTGTGTTGTTATTGCAGGCGGCGATGTGCGGAGCATCCCTCTCTTGCCTGGCAGGGACTTCTTTGAAGAGCTTTTAAATGCTACCAAACAGACATGGCCAAAACCTAAACTTCTGATATTGAATTTTCCGCACAATCCTACCACCGAGGTCGTAGATTTGGAATTTTTCAAAAAGGTTGTGGATTTCGCAAAAGAGCATAATATAATGGTTGTCCATGACCTGGCATATGCGGATATTGTGTTTGACGGATACAAGGCGCCGAGTTTTCTTCAGATTCCGGGGGCAAAGGATATCGGCGTGGAATTCTTTACGCTATCCAAGAGTTATAACATGCCCGGCTGGAGAGTCGGCTTTGCAGTGGGAAATAAAAAGATGATCGCTGCGCTTACAAGAATAAAGAGCTACATGGATTATGGAATGTTCCAGCCCATCCAGATTGCAGCAATTTCTGCTCTGAATGGACCACAGGACTGTGTAAAAGAAATATGCGAGACATACAGAAAACGCCGTGATGTTTTGGTGGACAGTTTCAATAAGGCTGGCTGGGCCATAGAAAAACCAAAGGCAACGATGTTCGTATGGGCAAGGATTCCCGAACAGTTCAGGAAGCTCGGTTCTCTTGAGTTTTCCAAATTTCTTTTAAAAGAGGCAAAGGTGGCGGTATCCGCAGGCGTTGGGTTCGGCGAATATGGAGATGAATATGTAAGGCTTGCCCTGATTGAAAATGAACACAGGACCAAGCAGGCTGCGCATGGTATAAAAAGGGCGTTTAAGAAGGCGTTTGAAAAGGCATAAGGAGTAAAGCCCATGGCTAAAGGTGAAATGATAGAGGTTTCAAAATAGCCGATAGGAGGATTTAAAATGTATAAAATAACTGGATATATTGAAAGAGACCCTGAAACAGGATTGTATGTGGCAATTGTTCCGGGGATCCCAGGCGCCCATACTCAAGCAGAGACTCTTGACGAACTTCAAAAAAATCTTAAAGAAGTGGTGGAATTATGTTTAGAAGAGATGGATCCGGAAACGAAAAAGGAGTTGCCAGAGTTCGTTGGGATTCAGCAGATTGAGGTAATGAATTGAGCAAGCTTCAAATAATTGATGCTAATAGGATGGAGAAGTTGTTGCTTCTCCTTGGTTTTGAGAAGGTTCGTCAAAAAGGAAGCCATGTATTTTATCGACATCCCAACGGACGGACTACTACCGTGCCGCATCACAAAGGGAGGGTATTGGCACGTCCTTTGATTAGATAAATTTTGCGGGAAATAGAAATTACCATAGATGATTATAATAAATACTTGGAAAGGGTATAAAAGTTTAGGTTGTAGCTATAGGCAGCGACATAAATTTGTAGTCTGCCGATTTATCGGCGGTTTTAAAATACGCCCATAAATGGGCAAACTACAGCTACTTATTTTTGTCGTCCACTATAAAATAGCAATTATGCAAAAAATTAACATTGGTCTCATAGGTTTTGGCACGGTCGGCACAGGTGTTGTCAAAGTTCTCAGAGAGAATGCAAAGACTATTCAGGATAGGCTTGGCGCAGAGGTTGTCCTGAAAAGGATTGCAGACAAGGACATCGCCCGCGACAGAGGTGTAGAGGTAGAGAAATCAATACTCACTGCAGATGCCAACGAGATTATCAATGACCCGTCCATCAGCATTGTTATTGAGCTCATGGGCGGCATTGAGCCTGCAAAGACTTTTATCCTCAAAGTTCTCAACAACAAAAAGCATGTAGTAACAGCCAACAAGGCGCTCCTTTCCCAGCATGGCGAAGAGATTTTTAAGACTGCATCTGCAAATAATGCAGATGTAGGTTTTGAGGCTAGCGTGGGCGGCGGCATCCCGATTATTAAGGCTTTAAAAGAAGGGCTTGTTGCAAACAAGATAAACTCCATCTATGGGATTATAAACGGCACGGCAAATTATATCCTGAGTAAGATGACAAACGAAGGCGGAAAGTTTGAGGATGTCCTGAAAAAGGCGCAAGAAAAGGGCTATGCAGAGGCTGACCCTACATACGATGTGGAAGGTATTGATACGGCGCATAAACTGGCGATTCTCATCAATCTTGCGTATGGCACTTATATTAAGTTGGGAGATATTTACACCCAAGGTATCAGTAAAATTACACCGCTGGATATAAAATTTGCAAAAGAATTCGGCTACAAGATAAAACTGTTGGCCATTGCTAATGAGGAAGGTGGCAAGATTGAGGCACGGGTCCATGCAACGATGATTCCCGCCAATCATCTTCTGGCAATGGTGGATGGGGTCTATAATGCCATCCATTTAAAAGGCAATGCAGTCGGCTCTGTCATGTTTTATGGAAGGGGAGCAGGCATGATGCCTACGGCCAGCGCAGTTGTGGCGGATGTGGTAGATATCTGCAGAAATCTTAAAAAAGGCGCGGCCCAGAGGGTTTTGCCTCTATCATGGACAGATGAATCCATCAGAAAGGTAGAGATAAAGGATATAGAAAATCTTGAAACACCGTATTATCTAAGGTTTTCGGTGCTGGATAAGCCAGGGGTATTATCAAAGATTTCTGGCGTTCTTGGCAATCATAATATCAGCATATTATCAGTCATACAGAAGGACAGAAAGGTGGGCGGCGCAGTACCCATCGTTATCATGACCCATCTTGCAAAGGAAAAAGAGCTCATGGCAGCGCTGGGAGAGATTGACAAGATGGATGTGGTCCTTGACAAAACAGTATATGTAAGGATAGAGGAAGGTCTGGGGGTAGGCGACTAGGCCAAAACAATATTTGGTCAAGTAGTCGCTTTTTTGAGCATTAAACATGATTTCTGAATTATTTCTGGAGGATTGCATGTCTAAAAAAATTCTCTTGGCTGACGACAGTATCACAATTCAGAAGGTTATATCCATAACATTTGCCAGCGAGGATTATGACCTTGTTGTTGTTGGGGACGGCAATACCGCTATCACCAAGGTAAAAGAGATAAAGCCTGATATTATCATAGCTGATATTACAATGCCTGGTAAAAACGGCTATGAGGTTTGTGAAACGGTTAAAAAAGACCCGGGGCTTAAACATATCCCTGTGCTGCTTTTATCAGGCGCATTTGAACCTTTCAATGAAGAAGAGGCTGCAAGGGTAAAGGCCGACGATATTGTAATTAAACCATTTGAATCTCAGGAATTGATAGAAAAAGTAAAAAATCTGCTCTCAAGACCGCCTGCCGCAGCCCATGTTGAAGCGGAAATCCCGCCGCCTGCGCCGCAGGTCGAAACCACTATGCCCACAGATATATGGGAAGTCGGTGATTTTATTGGAACCGATGAGGCAGCAGCGCCGTCTCCAATTGGAAATGGAATATGGGAAAATGATTTTTTTGAAGAACCTGCAAAAGAGGCAGAACACAAACCTAATATAGAAGACGAATTAATAGAACTGGAATTAAAAGAAGATGATATTCAGCCGGTAGAAGAGGCCACGCCTCCTCCTTCATCTAAACCGCCGGCAGTAATACCTTTTACACCAGAAATTAAGCATGAAGCGCCTCAACCTCCGCCAATTCCTGAGACCCCTCCGATGCCTACACCCCTTGCTGCGCCAAAGATTGTGCCAATAATACAGGACAAGGTTGAAGCAAAGGCAAGGGAGTGTGCCGTAGAAGAAATGCCTGCAATCGGAGCCATTCCAAAAGAAAAACTTGAAGAGACTATAACAAAGGTCTCAAGAGAGGTTATAGAGGAAATCGCATGGGAGATAATCCCTGACTTGGCAGAGGAGCTTATAAAGGAAGAGATAAGAAAGATAAAAGAGGCGATAGGAAAGGTAAAGTAGCAAGAATTATTAGGCTGTTGGAAATGACATCAACAGCCTTGCAATTACGGAATTGGATTTGCCCTGACAAAGTAATCAAGCCTCTCTATTTCAAGTATTTGACTCATAATCTACTGCTATTGCAGATTCCCTTACCTGCCTCATATAATTTGCGACTTCAACATGGACAGGGTGTTCCTGATAAGCTTGCAAATCTTCCAGCGAATCAAACTTTGCTGTAAGGGCAATATCATAAGAGCGCTCGCTATGAAGAACATCCGCGCCAACCTCCAGATGACGCAACACAGCTATCTTCCCTCTCAGATCCAGCAGCACATCCCTTGCCTTTTCAATGCTTAAAGGATTGCGGTCTTTTAGTTTAAAAAGAACTATATGGGTAACCATTCAACCTCCTTTCTTTTACTGTAACTGTAAAATAGCGATTAAAAACCTCGCTATTTTACAAACCTGCGATTTGGAGCAAGGCAACCGTGTTGCCGTTTGTTTTTACGCCGACACGGTCGGCTTGCTCCAAATCGGTGAACATACGGCTCGTCGTAAACAACACACCCCTTTAGTCCCCCTCTCGAGAGGGGATTTAGGGGTGTGTGTCTAACAGCCAACTTGCCCTTGACAGGTGAAACGTCTGTCAAGGACTTGCCCTTGACTAAACTAAAGTTTTGTCAAGGGCTTGCAGGTTTCCCCAAAAATCAATGTCTGTTTTTGGGTGTAAAATAGCGATTGATTTTTGGGCCTTTACCATGTTGTTGAAAAAACCATTAACCCAAAAAATGCAGTTGCATTTTTTGACAGCCCGTGCTTGTTGAGTTTTTCAACAAACTCTCAATTCAATAGATAGTAATTGGCTATCCCTCCAATATGGGTCAATGTCCATACCACTACCAGTACGCGGCCATAAATGACATGGTGGCGGTTAAGATGTTGATGAAGACTACCAAACCACTTTCCTTGGCCAACCCTTGACCATACAAGAAGTGTAACTGATATGAGGGAAAATATACCTATGGTACCGTGGATGGCAAACCATAAGATAAGCTGCTTGGGTATGGCAGGTGCGCCGCTGTCTGTCATATAGTATCTAAACATATAGCTAAGGATGAAAAGCCATGCGCCGATAGTTAGAAAGAGCATCAGCCGTCTGTGCCAATTACAATACCTTTGATGAGCGCACCACCACGCTATCAGAAGCAATGTCATCGCTATAACACCCCATACAGTCGCAGCAAATAAGAAATATTGCATGTAGAATTGCACTATTAACTACTCCTTTACCCCGCACCAGATACCGATGCTTCATCAAAGGATTTGGCGCGGAGTTTGCCCTTGCCAGTGTTGTTATTTTACCATCAATCTCTTTATCAGCATGGTGCCGTAGCTCCCCCTGGGAAGCTCAAAATCAAGGCACAGTTTTTTTCTTCCGCTATATAATTCATCATCCTCTATCTCTCCGGCATGTATTAAAGGAATAATTATCAAAGACCTCGGGCTTGATTTGAAAAAGGCTGTCTTTATCTTTCTTAAATTAAAACAAACCATCTGTAATTTATGTTCGTTAAGAATCTCTGCATAGAGATTTTCTGTAAACTCATCAGGCATCTTTGCATTTTGCGATGCTGTGGGCAGAATGAGTTCTGTAAGATAGCCGCTGTTATTTTTATGGAGAGACCTGTAAAATAGATACTCCCAGTAAGCGCCCTTGTATTTTAGAAGGGTACCGTCGGAATGGTAAGTTTTCAAAAGCCTCTCAGCCAGCTTATTCCATAGATAGGACTGGAACGCAGAGAAGAAGAGAGAGAGTTCCTCTTTCGGAATCATTAGGATGCTGTTAAGAAAAGGATTCTTTTCTCTTCTCAGGAGCATCCGGAATGCCCTCTTTTCAAATGATGTCTTTGCCATTTTAAGGCACTCATCCCACCTGCCCCAGTTGTTTGCAAAGAATCTCTTTCTTTCCTTTTCAGCCTTTTTATCCTCCGGATGGATGCTGGTGAGATATATCTTGAGCGCAATGTTGTGATGGTTTTGAATAATTTTTTCGCCTATAAAACCCTGCTCCCGGTCAAAGCTTCCGAATCTCTGGTCGTCAAAATAATTAATGAACCCATGTTCCTTTACAAGCCCTATTTCACTTTTAACTCTTAAAGCCTCTTTTTCATCAAGGTCTCTTATCACAATTTTAAATCCATTGCCCTTGATGAGTTCCGGCCCCATGGGCTTCTGCATATCTCCCACATACCGGAGATTAAACGAATCCTCTTCTGTATCAAATATGCCTTTGTCTTTGATGGTTATATATTGGGTTGTAAGGGCGTGCCTATCCTTTTTGCCACCGTAAGAAAAATTGCTGAAAGGCATGTCTAATTTTTTGGAAAGCCTTAGGAGAAGGTCTACTGTATTGAATCCCCTCTTTGTAAGGAGGTAAACTTTATAATCTCCGCCTTTATGGAGCTTTAAATCAGCCTTTTCCTCTACTATAAAATCTTCAGGTTTTACCTTGAGCTTCATTGGAAAATCCCTCTCGCCCTCCCTCTCCCTTCAGAGGAGAAGGAAAAGCTGGGCGCCACTCTTGTAAAAAGTTCTCCCATCCCTTGACGGTAGGGGATTAAGGGGAGGGTGAAGCATTTTTATTCTCCTTTATGCTGAGTCGTTGGCACAAAAGTTTTAGCTGCCTCTAATGAATTTCCCTCTGATGCACTTGCCTTATCCACTACCTCTGCCTTATGCTTCAACTTCGCCCTCTTATGCCTCTTTAATTTTTGTTTCTTTGCCTTAAGCCTTTTTGTATCTTCATTAGTAAGCTTTCCTGATAGCCTTTCAATCCTCTCCACGAGTTCGCGCCTTGCAAGGAAGCGGTTTATAGATTGGCTCCTGTCCTTCATACATTTGACTTCAATGCCGGTTGGGATGTGCTTTATGTATACGCAGCTTGAAGTCTTGTTTACCTTCTGGCCTCCCTTTCCTGAGGAACGGATAAACTTCTCCTCAATATCCTCCTCACGGATATTGAGGGATTCCATTTTTTCTTTGAGCCATCTATTTTTCTCTTCGCTTACTGCAAAAGTAGGCATTGTTAAGCCTCTTTGATTTCATAGATTTAGGAATACGATTACACAGATTAAAACTAATCCCTTTATCGGTGTAATCAGCTTTTGATAATCTGTGTAATCATATTTTCACTTTAATATCACCACCGTAACACCACCCCCGCCCTCTGCCTGTGTGCTGAAATATGCTCCTGTACAGTTTTTGAGAGTATATCCGTGCAATGCCATGAATTATCGTGGTTTCAAAAATCCAGCGGACTTTTCACCTCTTTGACGGTTTGGCTTTTTATCGTATGAGTATATATCATGGTCGTCCTGACATCACTGTGTCCCAGCATCTCCTGAATGGTGCGAATATCGTAATTTGCTTGCAAGAGATGAGTTGCAAAACTGTGGCGAAAGGTGTGAGATGAAACCCTCTTTAATATTTTTACCTTTCTTACAACCCGCCGTATCGCCTTATTCACATGGGTTTCATGAAGATGATACCTCCTATATTCACCTGCCTCCGGGACAAGCGTCAATGTCTTGGCTGGAAAGAACCACTGCCATATCAACTCCTTCCCGATATTCTTATACTTCTTTTCAAGAAGTCCGTCAACAAATGCCCCGGCATAACCTGCATCCAAATCCTTTTGATGAAGTTCCATCACATAAGAAATGTGGTTCTTAATCTGTGGAGTGATAGACCTTGGCAAAGGCACCGTCCTGTCCTTCTTTCCCTTCCCATCATGCACAGTCAATATCCCTGCATCCAAATTGAAATTATGAACCCTTAGTTTCAGACATTCAAACAAACGCAGCCCGCAGCCATACAAAAACCTGACTACAAGGTCATAAGGATAATTGAGGTTGTCTATTACGGAGTTCACCTCCTCCCTAGACAACACAACAGGTATGTGCCGCCGCCTCTTTGCCCTCACATTATCGCTTTGGTCACCGAAATCCGTCTTTAAAACATGCCTGTATAAAAACAAAAGGGCATTAAACGCCTGATTCTGGGAAGAAGCAGACACGCGGCAATCCACAGCCAGAAAGCGTATGAAATCCTTCACATCGGATGGATTCAAATCAGAAGGTTTCTTACCTTTTATAAAGGCTTGAAACTTTCCCACCCAGATGGAATACGCTCTCAATGTCTTCGGGGAATAATGCCGCACCTTAATTTCTGCGGAGAGGTCAGAATGAACCTTCTGCCAGTCATACTCTACGCTCCCCTCCTTTTTAATATTCCTCTCGCCCATTATGAATGAGGGGACTGTCCCAGATTTACCTGCCTTCCACTTTATCCCCTCTCCATCAGGTAGAGGGTCACCACTATTCCCCTCGCCCCTCATGGGGAGAGGGTCAGGGTGAGGGGTGGTTTCGGGACTGCCCCCGGCTTTGCTATCTTTCAGCATCTCATAATAAAAACCCACTGCCCTCGCCGCTTCCTCCTGCATGGCAAGAGATTGATGTTTTTCATGCAATTTGATTATGAAATGTTTAAGGGATTCCCTGTCCGCATACCTGTGACAGTATTTATGGCAGAAATCGAGATAATACCGCAACCACTTTTTATAATTATTATGAACGGAAATAGAAACCGATTTTTTATTCAGCAAGAGATTATATTTAGTAAATAAAGCGGCAGGGATATTTAACATGAATACTTATCCTATTTCCTTAATATCACTCAATATGCGTTGCTAACAGGTTAGAGATTATATTTATGATGATTATATATGTCAAGAAAAATGTTATTTTTGCTGTTATTTTTGCTTGACTATACCCTGTTTTTTGGTTAAATAGAGAAAACTTGTTAAATATATCGTTATCTGTTTAAGAAAGAATATAGGGAAGGGCCTAAATATGACTGATCATCCAAATACCCATCAGAACAACCACCAGCATGAACATGACAATGGACAGCGCACTCATGTCCATACACACGGTGCTGTCGACCCATCTCTTCTTACCACTCAACGGGGAATCTGGGCCATTAAGTGGTCCTTCATTGGGCTATTCGCTACTGCCGCCTTTCAAATCGTCATCGTTATGCTTACCGGAAGCGTTGCCCTTCTTGCCGACACGATACATAACATTGGCGATGCCGCCACTGCTATTCCGCTGTGGATTGCTTTTAGACTTGCACGCCGGAAACCCAATAGCCGGTTGACCTATGGCTATGGTCGCGTGGAAGACCTGGCAGGTGCAGCAATCGTTTTCACGATTCTGCTTAGTGCCGTTGTTGCGGGCTACGAGTCCATTGATCGCTTCTTCCACCCGCAGACCGTGAAATATCTCTGGGCAGTAATCGTT
>JACRNJ010000077.1 GCA_016219285.1 Deltaproteobacteria bacterium | reverse complement strand
TGCGAGCTCTTTGAACAATACGAAAGGGCATCTTTTTACTCTTTGCCCATGCGTCTATTGTTATCTGCTCTTTTTCTGTCAATATAATGGTTTCTGCTACTCTACACATAAAACCATTATACATAATATTTTACATAAGTAAAGTTATTTATGTAACACTACACTAGCCACTCAGGCAGTAAGAACCAGAAAATTATTTGGACCTGAAAGGTTTAAGGAACTAGCAAATCGTTACCCAAGTTTTTTTGAATAATGAATAACAAATTAGTAAGTAGAGTGGGCTGCGCCCACCATTTATCGGCGAGCACAGCCCGCCCTACGCAATTATAAAATTTAACGGTCACAGGGCGAGCTTTATCCACCAAAAGAAATCATAAAATAAAACAATGCCAAATTACCGCAGAGAAAATAATAGGGACAGATACCATTAAAAGTAAACCCTGTTAGAAAATCTTCGCCTTTCTAACGGGGTAAATAGCCCAGTGAATTGGGTTAAAGCAAAGCGAATCCAGCAAAAGCCCTGCTTGTGATGAGCAGGGGCTGTGTGGTATAAGAGTGGAAATAATCAAAAAATGAAGTAGAGGGAGAAGCTGATGAACATCGCAAAATCAAGATTGGAAAAACTTTTTAAAGAACTTCCTGATGTGGTTGATACGGAAGAAGTAATGTATCGGCTCTATCTTCTCGAAAAAATAGAAGCAGGCGAAGCAGATATCAGGGAGGGGAAAATCCTTTCGCATGGCGATGCAATGAAAAGGTTATCCGAAAAATGGCAGAGCTGATATGGAGCGAAGAATCTCTTTCTGACTTGGAGGGGATTTATGACTATATTGCCAGAGACTCCCCTCTTTACGCCCGCTATCAAATAGAGGGTATTTGCAAATCCACAGAACGTTTGCGCCAGTTCCCTGAATCAGGCCGTCATCTGCCAGAGTTTCCCAACCTACCGCATAGAGAAGTTATTGTTGATAGTTATCGTGTGGTTTATCGTCATGATTTAGACAGTAACGAGGTTAAAGTGGTTGCAGTTGTCCACGGAAGACGCTTATTGAGAGAGACTATATTGACTTAATCCAGCAGGGTGGGCTTTGCCTAGCAAAGGCATGAGATTCTGAAATAAGGCGGAATGAAAGCATGGATTCCCGATAAACCTGTCCTCGCAGACAGTAAGCGGGGAAGCATTCGGGAATGACATTTTTGTGGCAAGTGCGCAGCGACAAACAAGGGATTTTATGCGCGATTATGAAAAATATCTAAGTAAGGATGAAAGGCAGGGAGTAAGTGCCTTTGTTGAAAAGGTAAAGAAGCTTCTTGGCTATTCTCTTTTAGAGCTTCGTATCTTCGGCTCAAAGGTAAGGGGTGATTTTGATGAGGAGTCAGATATTGATATTTTGCTGGTAATAGATTCTGATGATTGGCATTTACAGGAAGCGATAAGCAAAATTGCTGCTGATATTAATATGGAATTTGACTGCAATATATCGCCTGTTATCTATACTAAACGGGAGCGTGAAAGGAACAAATACTTCAGAACTCTCTTTACTCAGGAAGTTGAAAAAGAAGGGGTGTCTCTTGTCTGAGAAGCATCAAATATATCTTGCTACTTACAGGCAAAAGAAAGATTAGCTTCGGCGGAGGCGTTGCTTAAATCAGGTAATTTGGCCGACTCAATCGGCCGTTCATATTATGCTATATTTACAGCAGTTAGGGCGCTATTGGCATTGAAAGGCTTGGATAGCAAAAGACACTCCGGTGTTGTCGCCTTGTTCAATGAACATTTCATTAAAACTGGTTTGTTGGCAAAAGAAGTTTATCAGATTATTACGAGTGCCAAGGCAAAACGAGAAAGGGCAGATTATGAAGACTATGTAGAGTTTAGCAAAGAAGAAGCAGAAGAACAGTTAAAGAAAGCAAAAGAATTGGTGAAAGAAGTGGAAACCCTTCTAAAACAGTTGAGTAAGGGAGGTTAAACCATGATTAAAGAGGCCATATCTAAAATAGTAAAAAATCAGGATTTGACCGAATCTGAAATGATTGAGATTATGAATGAGATTATGACAGGAGCGGCAAGCCCTGGGCAGATTGGGGCATTTATTACTGCGCTCAGAATAAAAGGCGAGACTGTTGATGAAATCACAGGCGCTGCAAAGGTGATGAGAGAGAAGGCCACGAAGATAGAGGTTAAGGGTAAAAAGGTTGTGGATACCTGCGGCACAGGCGGCGACGAATCCATGACATTCAATATATCAACTGCTGCGGCGTTTGTAGCGGCAGGCGCTGGCTTGACTATCGCAAAGCACGGCAACAGGAGCGTATCCAGCCGGAGCGGAAGCGCAGATGTGCTGAAGGCGCTCGGAGTCAATATAGAGGCAGAGGTTGCAAGGGTTGAGGAGTGCATCAATGAGATTGGTGTTGGATTTTTATTTGCGCCCATGCTCCACGGCGCTATGAAATATGCGGCGCCTGTGAGACGAGAAATCGGCATAAGGACTATTTTTAATATACTTGGGCCTTTGACAAACCCCGCAGGCGCAAGATGTCAGGTGATTGGTGTTTATGACGACAGTCTGACCGATATATTGGGGAAGGTTCTGTCAAATCTTGGCGCTGAGCACGCATTTGTTGTAAGGGGAGAGGATGGCCTTGATGAGATAACGCTTACAGCAGAGACAAAAGTCACAGAACTCAAAGACGGGAAATTGCGAACATATCATATAAAGCCAGAGGACTTTGGATTCAGGCGGTGCAAGGCAGAGGATTTAAAAGGCGGAGACCCTGAACAAAATGCAGAGATAATCCTTAAAATATTAAAAGGCAAGAAAGGCCCCCAGCATGATGTGGTTCTTTTAAATGCAGCAGCAGCCATTGCTGCAGGCGGTGTTGCTAATTCTATTGAGGAAGGCATTGCTGCCGCAAGGGGTTCCATAGACAGCGGCGCATCGCTGGATAAATTAAATAAATTGGTGGAGATAACGAACAGACAGTAGGCAGGAAAACATACTATAGTCAACGACAAAAATAAGTAGGTACTACAATAAATTTCTAATTTCTAAATCCTAATTTCTAATAAATCCTTGACAGGAAGAATATCTGTCAAGGATAAAATGTCAAATGTCAAAAAGCATTTGAAATTTAGTCATTGGACATTCATTAGAAATTAGACATTAGGATTTAGGATTTCTTAATACCATGTCAACTTATTTAATGCGTTCACTATAAAACAAAGACTAAAAACAAATGATACTGGATGAAATTATAGCGCATAAAAAAGCAGAATTAAACAGAATCAAAGCTGACTTCCCTGTCAAGGGGCTTATTCAGGGTCTTAAGATGCGTATTAAACAGCTTCCGCCGACAAGGGATTTCATAAAGACTGTTAAAGGCAAAGGTATAAAGATAATTGCTGAGGTCAAAAAGGCGTCGCCGTCAAAGGGGGTTATAAGAAAGGATTTTAACCCTGTTGAGATAGCAAGGGTATATGAGATGAATGGCGCAGCAGCGATCTCTGTTTTAACGGAAGAGAAGTATTTTCATGGGCATATTGACTATCTGAAAGAGATAAAAGGCGCAGTATCTATTCCAGTTCTAAGAAAGGATTTTATATTTGATGAGTATCAAATCTATGAATCAAGGGCTGCCGGCGCTGACGCAATACTGCTCATAGCGAATATCCTTGAAAAGGGAGAGATAGATTCATTCCTTGCCTTGAGCCACAGTTTCGGTATGAGCTGTCTCGTTGAGGTGCATAATGAAGATGATATTGAAAAGGCTTTATCAACCAAGGCAAAACTGATTGGCATAAACAACAGGGATTTAAAGACATTCAAGACAGATATTAAAAACACGCTTCATCTTATCTCAAAGATTACTAATGACAGGATAGTTGTGAGTGAAAGCGGCATAAACAGCTATAACGATATTGACATTTTAAAAAGGAAAGGTGTGCATGTATTTCTTGTTGGTGAGGCAATAATGAGGGAAAGAGATATGGGGAAGAAGTTGAAGGAGTTACTTGGAATTGGTTAAGGTAAAGATATGCGGCATAACAAATATTGAGGATGCGCTTGCGTCATGTGAATATGGAGCAGATGCCCTTGGATTTATATTTTATAAAAAAAGCCCCAGATTCATTGAGCCGGAAAAGGCAAAGGGGATTATCAGGGAACTGCCGCCTTTTGTGACTACGGTAGGCGTATTTGTTGACGAAGACGCAAACATGATAAACGAAATCGTCAAAACCGTTGGTCTGCATGTGGTTCAGCTTCACGGAAATGAATCCCCTGAGTTTTGTGAAAACATGCAGGGTAAGGTTGTAAAAACATTCAGGGTAAAGGGGGCGCGGGTTATTGGTATAGGCACAGGAGAGCAAGGGGTCAATAAAGAAATGGAACGATATAATGTTTCTGCATATCTGCTGGATACCTACAAAGAATGTGTTGAAGGAGGTACTGGTGTTACCTTTAACTGGGGAGTTGCGAGAGATGCCGCAAGGGTAGGGAAAATAATACTGGCCGGTGGTTTGACTGCGGAAAATGTTAAGCAGGCTATAAAGATAGTTATGCCATATGCTGTGGATGTATCAAGCGGTGTGGAGGAGAGGCCGGGGAAAAAGGATTTGAAAAAGGTAATGGAGTTTATAGAAAGGACGAAGGGAGCATTATGAAGGGTCAAGGGTCAAGGGTCAAGGGTCAAAGGCTTGAAAACCTTCCAGATAAGACAGGCCACTTCGGCATCTACGGCGGCAGATACATATCCGAGACACTGATGCCGGTGGTATTGGAGCTTGAAAAGGCATATCTGAAATTTAAGAGCGATAAGAATTTCAAGAAAGAATTGGATTATTATTTGAAAGAATATGTCGGCAGGCCAACGCCGCTTTATTTTGCGGAGAGGCTTACCAAAAAAGCGCGTGGCGCTAAGATATATTTAAAGCGCGAAGACCTCAACCACACCGGCGCGCATAAAATCAACAATACAATGGGACAAATCCTCCTTGCCAAGAGGATGGGTAAGACAAGGATAATAGCAGAGACTGGAGCAGGGCAACACGGCGTTGCAACTGCAACGGTTGCGGCCATGTTCGGTCTGCCTTGCGAGATATACATGGGTACAGAGGATATTGAAAGGCAGAAGCCGAATGTCTTTAGAATGAAACTTCTTGGCGCAAAGGTAAATCCTGTTTCATCAGGAAGCTGCACCCTGAAAGATGCAATGAATGAGGCGATCAGGGACTGGACAACCAATGTGTGGAACACCTTTTATATAATAGGCAGTGTTGCAGGGCCGCACCCGTATCCGATGATGGTCAGGGATTTTCAATCGGTCATAGGCAAAGAGGCAAGGGAGCAGATAAAAAACATAGAAGGCAGATTGCCGCATTATCTTGTCGCCTGTGTCGGCGGCGGAAGCAATGCAATGGGTTTGTTTCATCCTTTTATAAAGGATAAGGGTGTAAAGATGATTGGCATTGAGGCGGCAGGATATGGCATCAAAACCGGCAAACATGCGGCGTCAATTTGCGCCGGCAAGGTCGGCGTTCTGCACGGAAGCAAAACTTATCTTTTGCAGGACAGCGATGGTCAGATAATACACACCCATTCTGTTTCAGCGGGGCTTGATTATCCCGGCGTCGGCCCGGAACACAGTTATCTGCACGATACCGGAAAGATTGAATATACGGCAATAACAGATAAAGAGGCCCTGAATGCCTTTAAAGCCTTATCGCTTTTGGAAGGGATTATCCCTGCGCTGGAAAGCTCTCATGCGGTTGCATACGCAATGAAGCTGGCGGCAAAACTCGGCAAGGATAAGATAATAATTGTGAATCTCTCCGGTCGTGGTGATAAAGATTTGAATACCGCAGCCAAGGAGATGGGGGTTGAAATATGAAAGTTCAAAGTTCAAAGTTCAAAGTTCAAAGCAGAATAGGTCAAACCTTTAAGAGACTCAAAGATAACGGTGAAAGGGCGCTGATAACTTTTATTACAGCAGGTGACCCTGATTTGAAAACAAGCAAGGATATTATTTTTGAACTTGAAAAATCAGGCGCCGATATTATTGAACTTGGCATACCATTTTCAGATCCTATGGCGGATGGGCCTACAATTCAAGCTGCTTCAGAAAGGGCATTAAAGAAAGGAGCAACATTAAGTCATGTTCTGGAACTGGTAAGAGATGTAAGGAAAAAGAGCCAAATCCCGATGGTCCTTTTTGGTTATTATAATCCCATATTTGCTTATTGTGTGGAGAAGTTTGCAAATGACGCAAAACAGGCAGGGGCAGACGGTGTGTTGGTTGTTGATCTACCGCCGGAAGAGGCTTCTGAGTTAAAAACCCATACGGATAAAAACGGTCTTGACCTTATATTTCTTTTAACGCCTACCAGTGATGATAATAGGATGAGACTGGTGGCGGAGAATGCAAGCGGCTTTATCTACTATGTCTCAGTTGCCGGAATTACCGGCGCAAGAAAAGGATTGTCAGGCACAATCCAGAAATCCGTGAACAAGGTCAGGCAGTTTACATCCTTGCCAGTTAGTGTTGGGTTTGGTATATCTACACAAGAGCAGGCCAGAAAAGTGTCAACATGGGCCGACGGTGTTGTTGTTGGAAGCGCAATTATCAATGTGATAGAAAAAAATCATGGCTCACCTGATTTGGTAAAAAAGGTGGGAGAATTTGTATCTCAGATTAAAAAGGAAATGAGCTTGTAAAAACGCGTATTCCATTAAAACAGACAATTAAAAAAACAGAATTTTATATTTAAGCCTTTAGGCATTAAAGATAAATTATAAATCCAAAATCCTGGAGGTTTTGTTTTTTCTTTCAAAATGGAGGTTTTATGCTTCTTAAGAAGGAAGTAGATTCTAGCGTACGGCCAGAGGGGAAAAGGGTGCGGGTCCCCCGCGGATTGTGGGTTAAGTGTGAGTTCTGCGGAGAGATAATATATAAAAAGGAGATAGAAAAAAACCTTGATGTCTGTCCAAAATGCAACTATCATTTCAAGATAAATGCGCAAAGAAGATTATCTTTGATTTTTGACGAGGGGAGCTTTATTGAGTTTGATGAGAGGCTTGAATCGGTTGATGTGCTGGATTTTAAAGATATGAAAAAGTATAAAGACAGGCTCAAGAGTAGTCAAAAAACTTTGTTGCGCAAGGATGCGTTACTCTGCGGTGAAGGGCAGGTAAATGGGCAAAAGACTATGGCAGCGGCATTTGAATTTGAATTCATGGGCGGAAGCATGGGTTCGGTTGTGGGTGAAAAGATATCAAGGCTTATTGAGCGGGCGATAGATAAGAACTGCAGCGTTATTATATTTTCCTCATCAGGCGGCGCAAGGATGCAGGAGGGTATATTCTCGCTTATGCAGATGGCCAAGACCTGTGCGGCATTGGGAAAATTCAGAAAGGCAGGCCTCCCTTATATATCTGTTCTTCTGGATCCGACCATGGGCGGTGTTACTGCAAGTTTTGCCATGCTTGGAGATATCATCATTGCAGAGCCGAAGGCCCTCATAGGATTCGCAGGCCCAAGGGTTATTGAACAGACCATAAGGCAAAAACTGCCGGAGGGGTTCCAAAGGGCAGAATACCTGCTTGAGCATGGTGTAATAGATATGATAGTGGAGAGGGAAGATATGAAGGATACTCTTGGAAAACTTCTTAAGATGCTTGCTCCATATTGACCCAAAAATAGACATTGATTTTTTACGGATTGAGATCCGAGTTGTGAGTTCGTAGTTATATCGGACGATAAAAATAAGTAGATGTAGTTTGCCCGCCCCAACCTTCGGTTGGATGCCCCACGGGTGTATTTTAAAATCGCCGATAAATAGGCAGACTACAAATTTATGTCGCTGACTATAGGAGTAATTGTTTTTTTGTCTCCCAACTCCGAACTCCTGACTCCGAACTTCTAACTCCCAACCTCCGATTCCATGCCAACACTTTCTCCTTATAATAAAACTATGGAATATCTGTACAGCCTTGAAAGGCTTGGAATCCATCTTGGCCTTGCAAGGATGAAGGCCATTTTAAAATCTCTGGATAATCCGCAGGATAAGTTAAATATAATCCATGTAGGCGGAACTAATGGAAAGGGTTCTACCTCCGCCATGATAGAGTCTATTCTTATGAAGACAGGTTATAAAGTTGGGTTATATACATCGCCGCATCTTTTTAGGTTTAATGAGAGGATACGTGTCAATGGAAGAGAGATACCCGATAGAAAAATAGCAGAGTTGGTGGAAAGGATAAGGCAGAGGGTAGAGGCTAAGGTTGAGGCTAAGGCTAAGGCTAAGGAATCTCCAAATCTCAGCTTGAACCTTACCTTTTTTGAATTCACTACAGCAATGGCGTTTTTATATTTTGCGGAGGAAAAGGTTGATATTGCTGTAATGGAAGTTGGACTGGGCGGAAGGCTGGACGCTACCAATGTTGGCAAGCCTCTGGTTTCTGTGATAACAAACATTGCAAAAGACCATGAGTCAATCCTTGGAGGCAGAATAAGTGATATAGCATTTGAAAAGGCCGGGATAATAAAGAGAGGCGGTATTTTAATATCCGGAGAGACAAAACCTGCGGCGCTGAAGGTTTTAAATTCTGCGTGTAAAAAAAAAGGGGCTGTATTCTACAGGCTTGATAGGGATTTTTTTATAGAGCAATGGAGCAACGGAGCAACGGAGCAACGGAGAAATAGAAAAGCCGATTCCTCCGCCCCATCCCTTGGATGGGTTCCTCCCCGATTCCCCGATTCGCTTACTTTTCACCTTTCACCTTTCACCTTCACCGGCAGACGGTGGGTTTATAAAAATTTACAGATAAACCTTTTGGGCAGACATCAGCATCTCAATGCTGCCTGCGCCCTTGCGGCAGCAGAGGTTTTGGAAGAAAAAGGGTATACTATTCCTGAGATTGCTGTAAGGAAAGGATTGGCCAGTGTTTATTGGCCAGGCAGGCTTGAAATAGTGTCTCGCAGGCCGCTCATTGTTTTAGACTGTGCCCATAATCCAGCAGGGGCGGAGGTTTTAAGGGAGGCGCTTCTGGATTTACGATTTACGATTTACGAATTACGAATTCCTCCCCCTTTATCCCCCTCTGGAGGGGGACAGGGGGAGGAAAATCGTAAATCTAAAATCGTAAATCATAAATTATACAAACGACTCTTTCTTGTATTGGGTATAATGGCTGACAAGGATATAAAAGGTATAGTGTTAAAGCTTGCGCCATTGGCCCATACCGTTATACTAACCCGTCCAAAGACGGAAAGGGCGGCGTCATTAGAAATGCTTTACCAAGAAATCATGGAATTACGAATTACGAATTACGATTTACGAATAGAGGGGACAACCCCCTTGCCCCCTTTAATAAGGGGGAATAATCGTAAATCTAAAATCTTAAATCGTAAATTAAAAATAATGCTCATTGAAGATGTCGCAGATGCCTGCAGAACGACCGTATCTATGGCTAATGCTGACGATATAATATGTGTTAGCGGTTCTGTCTTTACAGTTGGAGAGGCGAGGGAAGCCTTTCGGCAATTGCAGATTGAAAATTGCAAAGTGCAAAATATAAAACTGAAAAAAGGTAAACCATGAAGGGTCAGCAATCCGCAATCAGCGGTCGGAAGCAAGAAGCAAAAAGTTCATCATGCCTCTTGTCTCTTGTTTCTTATTTCTTTTTTTTCTGCTTTCTGCTTTCTGCCTTCTGCTTTTTACTCTCTCCTGATGCCTTTGCAGAAACTGAGAAGCTGTCTGCTAAAGATGAACCTATTGAAATAACAGCAGACTCTTTAACATACGACAAATCTAAAAACACATACTACGTTGAGGGGCATGTGCTGGTGGTTCAGGGAAAGTCGTCTATCAGGGCGGACAAGATGACAGTTGACATGAATGCATCGCATGCAACAGCTTATGGGAATGTGGAAGCTATAGATGAAGGAGGGAACACCTTAAAAGGGGATAATCTTGAGCTTAATATAGATACCAATATCGGCGTTGTGATAAACGGCAAGATATTTTTTAAAGAAGGGAATGTTCATATTACCGGAGAGGAGGTAAAGAAAACAGGCAACCAAAGTTATTCAGTGCATAGAGGAAATTTTACAACCTGCGACTGCGAGGCTGATGAATCTCCTGCATGGAGTTTTTATTCAACTGATGCAGATGTTACATTTGGTAAATATCTCACTGCATGGAATACCTTTTTTTATGTCAAGAGCGCTCCTGTATTTTATTTTCCGTATCTTGTATTCCCGGTAAAAACAGAGAGAGAGACAGGATTTCTGCCGCCAAGGGTCGGATATTCCCAGATAAGAGGTTTTAAAATTGACAATAGTTTTTTCTGGGCGATATCTGAAAGCACGGATGCAACATTCTATCTTGACATAGAGAACAGGAGGGGTGTTGGCAAGGGCATAGAGTATAGATATGCGCTTAGTAAAAATACAGATGGAGGGTTTTATTTTTATCATTTCACGGAAAATAATATCGACCGTGTAAGGGAGTTTAGAAAAGGGAGCGATAATCTGTCAAGGCCACAAACTGCGGTTAATGACAGATGGCTTCTGCAATACAAACATAACCAGCTTTTGTCCGGAGATATTATCCTTAAGGCAGACATAAAAAGGGTGAGCGATGATGAATATTTTATAGATTTTGGAAAAGATATAAATGAAAGGTCTTTAGAAAGTCTTGAAAGCAACATATCTTTTACAAAGACCTGGAATACATTTAATCTTGTGACGCAGTTCCGCTATTTAGACAACCTTCTTGTTGGTGATGATAAGGCAACACTTCAGAGGCTTCCCGAAATTAACTTTACCGGCAGAGAGCAGCAGATAATGGGTAGTCCGTTTTATCTGTCCATGGAGTCTTCCTTGGTGAATTTTGATAGAAAGGAAGGGATAACAGGCCAACGTGTGGATGCGCATCCAACCGTATCTCTTCCGTTAAATCCGGGAGGATATTTTGAGTTTAAACCGTCAGCAGGGTTCAGAGAGACACTCTACTGGCTCAACAATCAGTCCAAGGACAACTATTACGACAGAAGCCTTTATGACCTTAATGCTGATATTACTACCACATTTGTACGGATATTTTCATGGGATGAAAATATGGAGCAAGCCGACCATGTCGGCGTTAAAGATAACGGCAACACGGTTGCCTTGGTCCAAAAAAAGTTGAAGCATACGATAAGACCGAAAATTACCTATATCTATATGCCTGAGGTGGCGCAGGATGTGCTACCTTCATTTGATGGCGTGGATAGGATTGCAGCTAAAAGCGAGTTTACCTATTCATTAAATTCCATACTGACTGGTAAATTTATGGAAGGCGGCAATCCTTCCTACCTGGACTACATATACATGGATTTGAGCCAGAGCTATAATATAAATGAGGCTACAAGGAGGCTTGTCTCAGCCACTGATGAAAGGCGGCCATTTTCTGATGTTGCAGGAGAGATTAGGCTACAGCCTGTATCATGGGCGCTTATAACAGCAAAGGGAAGATATGATACCTATGAAGATTGGATGAACCAATATGATGTGTCTCTTGGGCTTTGGGACAAGAGAGGAGACAGGCTGGATGTGAGCTATAGATATACAAGGGATCCTTTTCCTACCAAATCCACAGAATATCTCGATGCTTCATTAAGATTTAAACCTGGCCAGGCTTTTGACCTTACCTATCGTAACAGATATTCCTATACTGAACAAAAGGCGATAGAGGCTGTGTACGGTCTTGAATATCACCACCAATGCTGGGGCGCCCAGATTACCTATACGGAGAGGCTGGAGGAGAAAATAATCTTTTTAACATTTAACCTGCTTGGCATCGGGCAGATTGATGGGGTGAGTGGAAAGATGAAATGATGCGGTTAGTAGTTGGGAGTTAGGAGTAAAAGATAAAAACAAAATCTACTATAGTCAGCGACATAAATTTGTAGGTTGCCGATTTATCGGCGATTTTAAAATACGCCCATGGGGCACCCAACAGAAGGTTGGGTCGGGCAAGCTACATCTACTTATTTGTATCGTCCACTATAACTGTTTAACCATAACTATCCCAAAAACAGACATCCATTTTTACGGACTATAATCATGCTGGACAAAATAAAAACCACAATTAAAAGATTCAACATGTTAAGCAAAGGCGATACTGTAATGGTTGCCGTTTCAGGCGGTATTGATTCCGTTGTATTACTTCATGCACTCTCAATGCTTGCAGAAGAATGCCGAATTTCTATCCTTGTTGTTCATCTCAATCATTGTTTACGAGGTAAAGAGTCCGACAGGGATGAGGCATTTGTAAAAGGGATTGCAAAAAAAATGGGTGTAAAGTTTATCTATAAGAGAGTTGATATTCGCTCTCTTGTTAAAAAAGGTGATTCGCTTCAGGATGTTGCCAGAGAGGCAAGATATCTATTTTTTGAGGAAACTGCAAAAAAATATAGAGCGGATAAGATAGCTACAGGCCATAATATGGATGACCAGGCCGAGACAGTAGTAAGCAGGTTTTTAAGGGGGGCCGGACTAAATGGTTTGAGCGGGATTCTGCCAAAAAGAGGAAAATATATAAGGCCGCTGCTTGATGTAAGCAGAAAAGAGATAGAGGAATATGCTGCTAAAAATGGATTGAGGTTTGTAAAGGACAGTTCAAATAAAAACACAAAATATCTTCGTAATCGTATAAGGCTTCAATTGATGCCTGTGCTTGAATGTTATAACCCAAGGCTTAAAAATGATGCAGCCCGGCTTGCCAATATCCTTGCCAGAGACGAGGATTATCTCAAGGATAAGGCAAAAGATATTTACAGAGATTGCATGAAGGGCAGAGGCAAGAATGCAATCGTTCTCTATGTTCAAGAACTCTCAAGATTGCATGATGCGATAAAGGCCAGAGTTTTTTTTATGGCAGTTGAGGAACTACTTGGTTCATTAAAGGGATTTTACAGTTATCATGTAGAAGATTTTCTCAAGTTGTTAAGTAATGCTTCACCCAATATCTCTATTACCCTTCCACACAACCTGACCCTGTATAAAGAATATGATGTTGTTATAATTGAAAGAGGCAAGAGGCAGGAGGCAAGAGGCAAGAATAGCGCAGATATTGCTTTTGGACAGGAATTAAAGATAAATGGCAAGACAGAAGTAATTGCGGATTGCGGATTGCGGATTGCGGATTTTAAGACAAGAATTCAAAATCGTAAATCTAAAATCGTAAACCTAAAACCTCAATCGGTCGCCTATTTTGATTACGATAAAGTGGCGGGCAAAGCCCACCCTACAATCCCTCTGATTGTCAGGAGCTTTAGACCGGGCGATAGTTTTGTGCCGCTTGGTATGAACGGCCACAAAAAGGTTAAGGAGCTTTTTCAAGAAAAGAAGATTTCTAAGCGTCGGAGAAATATGGTTCCCGTCCTTGTATCCGGCAGCGAGATAATATGGGTAGCTGGTATGAGACAGGCAGAGTATGGTAAAATAGAATCGGGAACAAAGAAGATATTGGAGATAGAGTATGAGATAAAATTAAAATGAGATGATTGGAGTTTTACATGAAAAAGGTACTAATAGTATGGGTTTTGTTAATATCTCTCTTTTTATCTGTGAACCATACATCGGCATCTGATTTATCCATAGGCAGGATGAGGGTGTCAATATGGCCTGAGTATGATGACCATGGCATCATGGTTATCTATGACGGCAGGTTCAAGGGTGAAAATTCTTTTCCTGCAGAAACTACCTTTATATTGCCAAAGGATAGCGTTATAAGCGACGCATGCAGCCTGTCTCCCAAAGGCCAGCACTTTTGTCAGTTGTATAAGCAAAAAAACGTTGGCGATGTGGATGAGGTGAGACTGAAATTGCCGTATCCGAATTTTTATCTGAGTTTTCATGTAAACCCATTTAAAGAAAATAAAACGAATAAGGATTTTTTATACACAGTTAATGTAAATCACGCAACAGACAAGTTAGAGGTTGATATTCAGAGGCCGTTAAGGACAGATGGATTCAGGATAACTCCAGCGGCGTCTGAGGTATCAGAGAAAAAAGATTTTGAGCATTACGGTTATGTATTTGAGAATGTGCAGGCTGGGAAGACAATAGATTTTAAGGTTGAATATGTAAAAAATGACAACATACCGTCAGTTGATATAAAATATTCGCCAATGGCAGGGCCAAAAACATGGGGTTCGCCTTACGAAACCCCACGCCGTATGGCAGCTATCTTATACCTTGCAGGAGGCCTCGGCCTTTTGCTGGTCATAGGAATGCTGTGGTTTGTTTTTAAGAGGAAGAGATGAAGAAGACAATTACGATTTACGATTTACGCATTACGAATTTAAATCGTAAATCTAAAATCGTAAATCTAAAATTTCTTTTAGTGCTTACTGCCTGCTGCTTACTATTTTTATCGGCGCCAGCCTATGCCCTGACAGTTCAGGAGGTTGCGGAAGATCTGGCCTGCCCGTGCGAATGTCCTCTTGTGTTGGAGGACTGCAATATGAGCTGCGGTCTTGACTGGAAAGACCAGATAGGCCAGATGATAAAAGATGGGAAGACAAAGCAAGAGATTATAAAATATTTTTTAGATAAATACGGCGATGATGCAAGAATAACACCTGTGCAAAGGATAAAGGGCAAGTTTTTTAAATATACAAGGGCATTTGATACTATAGATTGGGCAATCTTCTGGGGTGTTATTAGTGTCTGGGTTGTTGGTTTGTTCATCGGCATATATCTCGTAAGCCGGCGATTATTATCAATGTCCGCTCCTGACAAGGCGGCAAGGTGAGGCAGTTACTTGTTGCAGTTTTTATGTTTACCTCCCTACTCCTTATGATGGCTATTGTGGCCTTTTTTCTCTTGGTGGATACAAGGCCAATGAGCAGATTTGAATATCTGAATGTAGCGGCCAGGATTACGGCCTTTAGGTTTGCCGGATTGCCGGAACTTGATGAAACTGAGATGAAATTTCTCTATAGCAATTCATGCACAAGGAAGTGCCACAGCAAGGATGTTGTAGAAAGGACAAAACATACGCCGCGAGAATGGGAAAACGTAGTGAACAGGATGAGGCTTGTTAATGGTGCGCGGCTGACAGATAACGAGAGTATTGCAATTACCAGGTATCTTCAAAAAAAACATTTAAGCAATGTTCCTACAATTTTATCCAATGAGGCAAACAGGTTTTTAAAACAGTATCTCTGGAGGAGTGATTTTGGTGAAAGCGACCTTTATATTGATGTGATTTATACGCCGATTGAGTATTTCAATCTTACAGGCGGGGCTTCCGATGCGGAAAAGCATAATGTGCAGGATTACACCGTATTTCTTGTTTATCTGAATACGCATCAGGAGAGACTGCCAAAGGCGGCTATGGAAAAACTGGCTGTATTAAAGGATAAGGATGGCGGGATTTATGAGCCGGCGGACTGGAAGGTATCTTATACAAGCGGAGATTATCACCACATGGAAGGCGTGTTGAGATTTAAGTTTGTCACAGAGGACTTTAATCGGGGAAAGGTTAAAAATGATAAAGGTTTTATGAATCTTGTTTTAAAAGATTTGCCAGGCCAGAAAGAGAGATTTTTCAGATGGGAACTGCCGGTACCGGAGTTTCATGAAAAATAGGAAATCAAGACACCAGACACCAGACACCAGACTACAGACTACAGACTTAAGTTTTGAGTCTTGGGTCTTGAATCTGAAGTCTGTATTTTTAATACTGCTTACGGCCTGCTGCTTACTGCTTACTGTTTTGCCCGGCTGTGTACAAAAGGAGGAGGAAGGCGGCATAAGAAAGATACTGCCCAGGGAAGATGATGTTGCAGTTTCATTCTCCTTAAAATTATTGGATGGTAAAAGGTTCAGTTTAAATGATATGAAGGGGAAACCTGTTATTATCAACTTCTTTGCATCATGGTGCCATCCTTGCAGGTTAGAGTCGCCAGCCTTTCAGAGGGTTTATACAAGATATAAGGACAAGGGGGCTGTATTCATAGCCATTGCAATTCAGGACACCGAGGCAAAGGTTTTGGACTACGTGAAGGAATTTGGTATTGCATTTCCTGTTGGACTTGACAGCGAAGGTAATATTTCTGAGCTTTATAAGATATACGGTATACCAAAGACTTTTATCATTGGGAAGGATGGGCGGTTTTCTTATATCCATATGGGTGAGATTGCAGAAGCTGATTTGATAAAGGAGATAGAGAAGGCGCTAAAATGAAGACAATTACGATTTACGATTTACGATTTACGATTTACGATTTTTTAAATCTAAAATCTAAAATCTTAAATCTAAAATCTCTTTTCGTGCTTACTGCCTACTGCCTACTTCTTACTGTAAGTTGCAGCGGTCCGCAGGATAAGCAGCCAACAGCAAAGGTTGGCATGTCTGCTCCCATGTTTACTCTTAATCTCATAAGCGGAGGCTCTATAACCCTTGACAGTTTTAAGGGAAAGCCGCTTGTAATAACATTTATGGCATCGTGGTGTCCCTGCTCTAATGAGAGCGCGCCTGTTTTTAAAGAGGCATATGGCAAGTATAATCCAAAGGGTGTGGAATTTCTGATGATAGGCATACAGGATTCGGAATCAAAGTTTAGAAAATTTCTTGAAAAGAAGCAGTTCCCTTTCCCTGCCGGTTTTGATAAGGCTGATAAAATAGCGAGTCTCTACGGCGTCAATGCTCCGCCTACAACATTTTTTGTAGACAAGGATGGCAAGATAGCCAGGGCATTCTACGGAAAGCTTGTTGAGATAGAGAAGTTGTCGGCATGGGTTGAGGAGATAGCGAAATAAATAATGTGATTTACGAATTACGATTTAAGAATTACGATTTAAAATCTTAAATCTAAAATCGTCAATCTAAAATCTTTTTATGGAATCAGGACATCATCACGAAATAGTAAATTTGATTTCAAATGTTGGTTTTTCCGAGGCATTTTTCGGCGCATTTTCCTCTTTTTTTTCTAGCTGGCAGTTCTGCATAGCCCAGATAAGCCCATTTTTCATGGTATTTCTCATTGCGGTATGCTTGATTAAAGAGGTCGGCTCTCTTAAACAACCCACAACAAATCTTTTGATCACATCTTTTGGATATTTAGTGGGGTTC
Source organism: Deltaproteobacteria bacterium (assembly GCA_016219285.1). Lineage (GTDB taxonomy): Bacteria > Desulfobacterota > GWC2-55-46 > UBA9637 > UBA9637 > JACRNJ01. The sequence goes on along the minus strand of JACRNJ010000077.1, from coordinate 17,055 downwards.
AGCATTATCTTTGCCCTACTTGGTGCATCAGGGACTGGCATATCCGGATATCTGCTTTATCATATAAAAAGTTTCAGGATGTTATCAGGCATTTTTATCTTGTTGATAGCTCTATTAATGATTGCTATAGCCTTTGTAAGAAATATTGCACAAACATTGCCCGGCTCTATCTTTTGGATTCTTGCGCCGTTTGTGGGTGCTTCATTTGCATTTATCTATTCCCCCTGTATTCCGCCTACCCTTTCTCAACTCTTAAATTATGCCAGTGTGCCTGAAAATGCAGTAAGGGGATTTCTGTTTCTTATAATATATGGTATTGGTTTGAGTACCGCATTTATTGCTATTGGCCTTCCCCTTGCAATAGCTGTCGGCTGGCTGACACAAAGAATTCGGAGACATGGTCTTGTCATTTTTTGTTGTGCCTTCTTTCTGATGATTTTGGGGATAATGGCCATGAGCGGCTTTATGGTTTATTATAAGGCATTTCTTCTCAGTTTCTTTGTTGAGTGAAGGTTAATTTTTTTCTTGACATTTAATTTTTACCATTCTATATTCTAGCCAATCTGTAATTAAATACTATTTTCTAATCATAATAATCTCTTATAGAGGGAGGTGAAAAAGCAAATGTTTGTTTCTTTTGGTTTCGGAGTTTTAAATAAAATAAAAATAACTAAGGAGGTGAAAAAAATGAAAGTAGCAAGAAGATTGAGTTTTGTGTTTGCAGTAATTGCTTTTTTTGCATGGTTTGTCATGCCAGGAATTGCTGTATCGGCAGAGAGAGACTGGCACGTTACTGAGGCAGCTCCGAATGATGCCCCTCTGCAAGACCCGATGCTGATGTATAATGCTGGCGGAACAGACGGTTCAGTTGCAGTATTTGGTGTTCCAAGTATGAGGACATACAGGCATATTCTGGTTGGTGTTGACCTGCATGAGCCGGTATTCAGCGCACCTACTAATGAAGGTACCAAGAACCTGATACCGGACGGCAAATATCTGTATGTAAATGACAAGGCAGCCAATACCATCGGTGTTATCAACCTGCAGCTGGGTTCTCTGGAGAGGCTTATTTCGCTGCCCTTCCCATTTGGTATCCACCATATAACACTGGGACCGGATGGAAAGACACTATATGCATCGGGTGAACTTACAGGCAAGATGGCAAAGATTGATATTGCCACTGGCAAGACCCAGGTTATTGATTGGGGTCCTGCGCCAAGCGCCCCTGACTATCTTGATATTAACAAGAAGGCAGGCAATCCTAACAAGAAGCAGTATCTTTTTTCAGGCAATTATTATCATTCCACAGTCGGCGTGTTTGAGCTGAATCCCTTTAAGCTTGTAAAGGAGATTCCTGTTGGAAAGAACCCGCATGGAACAGATGCCGAGCCCAAGGGCAGGTATATCCAGGTGGCAGACAAGCTTTCCGCTACCCTTACCTTTATTGATGTGGACAAGCTGGCTGTTAAGAAGGTAGTGCCGGCAGGCGCAGGTCCGCTCCACAATGTGTTTGACAACAAAGGCAATGCCTATACAAGCTGTTTTGTTGCAGACGCTGTTATCAAGACGGATTTGAATAAGCTTGAGGTTGTTGATGAATATCCAATCCATTACAGAATAGGGCACATTGCAGTGAGCCCGGATGATAATTATGTGTTGGCTTTGAACAAATTCTCAACGGGCCTATTCAGCCCAACAGGCATTAGGTGGCCGGTTAACCACGAGCTGCTGGATGTAAAAGTAGGCAGCCCGACATACGGCAAGAGCCTCAAGATTATCCCAGTTGACGGCGAGCCGCATAATGCCAAGGTCATTTTTGCAAACCTTGTAAAAGACTGGACAATGGGGCAAGGAGAGAAGGGGGGGCTTATAAGCGGGTCAACGCCTGAGATAAGGCCGGTGCATTTAGGCGGCGCTAAGATTGCTTATCTTCCTCTGGATACACAGAAACCAGGTATAGTTCAGAAGGGTGATGTAAAAGAGATACATGTAAAGGCATTCAGCTACGGTTATGTCCCGAGGCAGATGAGGGTCAACAAAGGCGATAAGGTAAGGATTATTGTAACCAATATTGATAAGGCATCAGGCATCACAAAAAACCCCGATGTTATCATGGGCTTTACCATATACGGGCCATATGCGACAAGGACTATGCTGCATATTCCAAGAGGCGTATCACTTATGACAGAATTTGTAGCAGATTATGCGGGTGAGTATGAGATATACTGCGAAACATTCTGCGGTCCGCTCCATCTTGAGATGAGGGCAGCATTCTTTGTTGATGGTCCGAAAGGACAGTCAAATCTTGCCACAGGCGATTATGATGAGGCTGCGGAGCAGAAGCAGTTAGGCGTATTGCCAGGCCAGATAGAGGGCGGAAACAAGGCAGTTGTTCCTGCGCTGAATCAACTGTAAAAATCTATAAGTAATACCAGTTATGTCCCCCCTCTCACTTTATCCCTTTCCGTAAGGGGGCAGGGGAGGGGGGCATAATTATTTTTAGGAGAATAAAGGATAACTTTGTCCTGAATAAAACATTCATGAAAACCATAGTCAGAGTAGCGATATACACGTTATTTGCCATAGTAGCCGTATCATCAGGGTGCAGCAAGATATCAAACCAGCCTGCAGAAAGCCCTGAGGATGTGGTAAAAAAATTCTATGCCTATATTCATGAGGGCGGGCCTACTACCCTTGGAGAAGCATACAAGCTCTGCAGTACAAAACAATATAAGCTTCCCGAAGATAGATTTAAAGATATAGCATCAAAATATTCAAAGGATATGAAGATTACTGTCATAAGCAGCAAAATAACAAAGGACAGGGCTGTTGTTAAAATTGAATGTAAGGTGCCATCGGCATTTGGCGGAGATTTTGTTCAGGAAACCGATATAAACCTTGATATGGATGAAAAAACAAATAGCTGGAAGATAGATTTCACAGGCGAGACACAGCCAGATTCCAGGCAGGAGCGTTCAGATAAGACAGGAGGATAAATTATGATTAATAGAATTGCTGATTGGTTTGAAGAACGTGCAGGATTCAGCAGCTATATAAAGAAAAAATTGTCCCTCCCAATCCCAAACCATCTTAATTTTTTTTACTGTTTCGGCGGTATCTCCTTAACTATAATCATATTTCAGCTTATAACAGGCGTATACATGACTTTTTTTTATAAACCCAACCCGGAAGATGCCTTCAACAGTGTATTACGTATGAGCAATGAAATCCCTCTCGGCTGGTTTGCGAGGAATATACATCGCTGGGGCGCTACACTTCTTGTGGCAACCTTAATTACTCACATAATCAGCGTTTTTTATCACAAGGCATACCAAAAACCAAGAGAACTTAACTGGTTTACAGGTTTGACACTGTTTCTTATCGTTTTCCTTTTTAGCCTGACCGGTGAAATCCTGCCATGGAATTGGAGAGCTTATTGGGTTCTGGTAATATGGACAGATTATATAGCAACATGGCCGGTTATAGGTGAGTTCCTTCGATGGCCCATGCTAGAATATTTTTCTGTGAGCCGTAGCTTTGTTGTCCATATATTGATTCTTCCCATCTTTGCTGCAATTCTTTTAACCTTTCACTTCAAGATGGTAAAGCGGCATGGTATCTCTGGTCCTCTATAAAGTATTTATAGGACTTGTATTGAATAGAAATTGATATTTGGCTTTTATTAATAAAAGGCGGAGGATAAAGGAAAAAGGCAATATGAGGAGGTCATCCATGTACAGAATAAAGATGCTGCTTTTTATATTATTTTGCGCCTCTCTTCTTCTTGTTTGCAATGCTACGTTTGCTGCTGAAAAAAAGTTCAAGGTAAAGACCGAACCCTGAGAGACAGCCACCTGGAGCGGTAAGGGTGGAATAGAATCTGGCCGTGAGAACTTTCAGGCCCATTGTATCCAGTGTCATGGCGATAAGGGTAAAGGTGATGGGCCGTTGGCAGATACACTTGGCGAAGGTGTAAAACCACGCGACCTAACGAATAAAGATATTCTCTCTGAACGTACTGACGAATTTTTGTTCGGGGTAATAAAGAAGGGTGGTGTTTCAGCAGGATTTTCAGAGGCGATGGTGTCATTTGATGCAACGTTGACCGATGAAGAGATAAAGAATGTAATTGCGTATATCAGAAGCGGTATATGTGAATGTACATATAAAGGGGAGTCCAAATAGTATAATAAATAATCTTAAAAATAGAAAAAGCCAATTTGTATAGCCTGATGGATTGAGAGAAGAAGGGGTAGATTTTTAAAAGAAAATCGGTAATTACAAGGTATTTATATACAGACAGATATTTAATTATGTATTAAGGGAGGTAAGATAATGTCGCTTGGCAACGATGTCAATGAGAATCAGTTGATTGATTCACGTTATCCCCCGGATATTTATACTAAAGGATTTCATAAATTTTGGCCACAGCACGCAATCAAAGGCAGTATAGCTGTGATAGTGACAATCGCACTTATAGTGATTCTGGCATACAGCTACCGACTCCCTGCACCTGCTGACCTGGCTGGCAATACAACACTGCCTGATGATGGTATGTATATCCCAGGTCCAGAGTGGTATTTCCTGTTTCTGCTTCAGCCTTTCTGGTATCTTAAAGGTGCATTGGCTACATGGCAGTTTGTAGGTACTTTTCTCATCCCAGTACTTGGCATTTTATTTCTCATCTTAGTGCCTTTCCTTTTCAGAAATAAAAATAAGGTAAACAGCATTGGGAAAAGACTGAGATATTTATTGCCCCCCCTGATTGTCTTTGGGATTATAATCTTTGGTGTTGTTAAAAGTGGCTATCAGGCAAAGCTTCACGGCTGTATTTCTTGTCATAATCATAGTACAGGGGTAAGACAAAATCTACCCCCAATGGATGTGGCAGATTTTTATAAAAATAACAGGGCGCGTCAGATAGAGGTAGGGAAATACCGCGCCAGCAAGACAGGAACAGAAGGAGAATCAGTCATCGGCCAGGACGTGGAAACTTACAAAGATGCCAACTGGCAGATGCGGCATATATATGAGCCGACATTTACATGGTAATTCATGCTGAAAAATGTACATCTGCTGTGTTGCCGCTGCTGCAACATACTGGTAGTTTGCCCGACCCAACCTTATGTTGGGTGCCCCATGGACGTTTTAAATGCGCCGATAAATCGGCAGACTACAATCGCTTTGTATTTGTGCAATTTTTGAGCGTCAACTTTGTATAAAATGTCAAAAAATGCTTTGGGTCAAGCAAATGGTAATTTAAGCGAGTAGGCAAACAGTTTGCAGATATGAAACAAGCCGTTAAATTATTCAGCCTCATTTGTCTTGTCTTGTTTCCGATTGCGGTATTTTCTGCGGAGCCCCCCTCCATAGCTCCCCTTTTGACAAAGGGGGGGGCTACCGGCGGGCAGATAAAGGAATATGCAATCCCAACCCCATCCAGCAATCCGGTGGATATTGCTATAGATGCATCTGACAATATCTGGTTTACAGAACAGAACAGCAATAAAATAGGCAAATTTATCCAGTCTGCTCAGAAATTTGAGGAATTAGAAATCCCTTATAAAGGCAGCCCTGTTGGTATTGCCATAGATGCCAACTCTATTATATGGGCGACCATGTCTATTGACAACAGCATTATAAGTTTTTCTCCGTTAGAAAAGAAATTTACAAGGTATTCAATTCCAACATCAGATGCGGCGCCATATGGTATTATTGTTAGCAGTGATGCAGTGATGGTGTGGTTTACAGAAAGAGATGGCAATAAGATTGGCGGATTAAATACCAGGGATGGGACAATAAAAGAATACCGTATCCCAACCCTTAACAGCCAGCCGTCAGGAATAGTTGTTGATGCGGGTGGCCGGGTCTGGTTTATTGAGTCCGGCGGCAATAAGCTTGGAAGCCTTAAAATTGCTACAGGGGTAATTGTTGAATACAGTATACCTATGCTATTTTCAAACCCATCTGATGTGGCTATTGATAAAGACGGAAATGTCTGGTTTGTGGAATTGAATGGCAATAAGCTTGCCATGTTTAACCCAAAATTAAAGAAATTCAACGAAGCGATAATGCCGCATCTTGCGAGCGTTCCTTCCGGTATAGCTATAGATAAAGATAGTCGGATATGGTTTACAGAAAACAGAGGGAATAGGGTGGGTGTATTTGACCCCATTCAATCGGTTTTCACTGAATACGATGTGCCCACATACAGGAGCCTTCCGCTTGGCATTGCAGTAGACAGTAAAGGCGTAGTATGGTTTACAGAGACAGACAGGGATGCAAATAAGATTGGTAGAATAGAGCCATCTGTTATTACGCATACCGATAATGGGAAAGCCATGGTAACCACAGAGATAAGTAACAGCATCTCTCTGCAAACAATCAAAATAATAGCAACAATAATTGTTATCTTGTTTGCATGTTTTATGATATGGTATACGCTTAGAACAAAAGAGAGAAAACAGGAATGAGTAAAATGAGCAAGAGTTCAGAAGCCAGAAGTAAGAAGCCAGGAATAATTTCGGATTTCGGATTTCGGATTTTGGATTTAAAATCTCAAATCTCAAATCTCAAATCTCAAATCTTTTTACTGCTTGCTGCTTACTGCTTACTCTTTACCATACCGGCTATAGCCGCCGAGCCAGCAATGAGGCTCTATCCAATCCCGTCACAGCGAAGTTTTCCCTCGGCCATAAGTGTTGACGCAAAAGGACGGATATGGTTTGCAGAATTGAATGCAAATAAGATAGCTGTATTTCAGCCTGAAACTTCTGCGTTTTTTGAATACGATATCCCTACCGCAAAGAGCTACCCCACTGATATAACAGTGGATGCAGACGGTATTATCTGGTTCACAGAGCAGGATGGAAATCAGATAGGCAGATTTGATCCTAAAACACGAACATTTAAAGAGTATGAGGTGCCAACCCCAGACAGTCAGCCTGTAAGGCTCGCAGCGGACGGCTCAGGCAATATCTGGTTTACGGAATTTGCGGCAAACAAGATAGCAAGGCTTGATACGAAGAAAGGCGATATCAAGGAGTATGCAATCCCAACACAATTGAGCCAGCCTATGGGGATTGCAGTAGATGCAAAGATGCGGGTGTGGTTCGTAGAAACACAGGCAAATAAATTGGCCGTATTCTCTCCTGCCACTGGAAAGTTCAAGGAGTATGCCATACAAAGCGCATTTAGCGCCCCCAACGAAGTTGCTGTAGATAGGGTTGGAGGTGTCTGGTTCAGCGAAAGGAAAGACAGAAGACTTGTAAGATTCAATCCTGCAACGGAAAAGTTTAAAAGATTTGAAATCCCCAGCAGGGGCGTGCCGGAGGGAATAACCACTGACAAAAAAGGGAATATCTGGTATTGCGATAAGAGAGGCGGAAAGGTGGGAAGGTTGGACCCTGTGCAAGGCGAGTTTGTTGAGTTAAATGTTGCTGTAACTGGTGGACAGCCGATGGATATTGCTATAGATGCCGCCGATAGCGTTTGGTTTACAGAAATAGGCGCAAATAATATTGGTAAATTGAATATGACAAATGCAATATCAGACGGGTATAAACCTGCCAAATTGTCCGTGAAACTGGACGCTGAACAGAGGAAGATATTTGAGCAAAAAAACCCTTGACAAAGTATTATAGTTGAGATATATCAATCACAATCACAGAATAAATAATTTAGGAGGTCTTATCAGATGAGTGTAGGTAAAGTGGGTCGTTTGATGGTATTAGTTGTTATGACTGCTTTCGTTGTCGGTTTTTCGTGGAATTTGAGTTATGCTGATGGCAAAGGCATATTTGCTTCAAAGAATTGTGGAAGTTGTCATCAAATAGCTGGTCCTGCTGCTGAAAAAACATTTGATGACCAGCTTAAGAAAAAGGGACCTGAACTCTGGTACTCAGGTAGTAAATTTAAAAGTGAGTGGCTGCGGGGCTGGTTAGAGAAGCCAGCTACGATAAGACTGTTAAAGTATAACTCAATAACTGAAAAAAATAGTGAGAAACATCCAGCCCTTTCTAAAAAAGAAGCTGAAGATGTTGCGGATTATCTTATGACACTTACAGCCAAAGAAGTAACAGCAGGCGGAGTAACTGAGGCATCAACTCCACAAGGGAAAAATCTTTTCGTAAAAAGGTACGGCTGTGTAGGATGTCATTCTATAAAGGCAGGGGCACAAAAGGCTGGCGGCGCAAGCGGACCTGACCTTTCTGAGGCAGGAAAGAGACTTAAAGGAGATTGGGTGTATGCCTATCTCAAAGAACCTAAGGTCTTCAAGCCTGTAAAGAGGATGCCGATATTTGTGGGTATTATAAACGACAATGAAATGAAAACTATAGCTGGGTTTGTAGCAGGCCAGAAATAAACTTTATTGGAAAGGGGTAAAAGAATGATAAAAAGGATATTTTTAGTTATAACAATTTTAATAGGCACAGCAGCCTTTGTCGGGAAAGGGGCTGTCTTTGCTGCAACTGCGGAAGAAAACTACAAGTTTTATTGCGCCCAATGTCACGGTTTGGATGGCAAGGGCGAAGGCGTAAATGCAAAGCCAAAGGCATTTGGTATTGATTTACCGGAGATGTCGGTTACGCCAAGGAATCATACAAGCTCTGTAGATATGTCCAAGTTAAGCGATATAGATGTTCAAAATGCAATATCAGATGGCGGTGCGTCTGTTAGCAAGTCCTCTATTATGCCTCCATTTGGCAAGACGCTTACTGAAGCCGAAATAAAGGATTTGACAGCTTATTTAAGAAAACTTTGCAAGTGCAAAGGCAAATAGCTCTTTGCAATTTTATTTAGTTGGTTTAATTAGTAAATTACTTAAAATTAAAGGAGGAGGTGAAAAAAATGAATGCAAAATGGTTAGTGTTGTTGGTAGTAGCATTGTTTGCCGTGGTTCCGGCAGCAATTGCAGCAGAGAAGAGATGTAAGGCAGCGGGTGAAAAGGTCGAGTGTCCTACCCAGACTAAGGAGTCTTTGGAAAAGGCCCTTGCTAATTTTGATAAAGAGGCAATGGATATGCTGAGGGGCGCAGGGGGCAGCACATACGGGATAGCTCCGTTCGACTATCTCACAGGTGTTGGCAAGAGGACCACCAAGGCGGACACAAAGACCTTTAAGGTTGAAAGCGGTTATTCAAAAGGCACAGGCAAAACAGAGATGTGGGACAGGGTAAAAAAACCCACATCAGGGGAACAGATTTATAACCAGTGGACGAATAACTGGTCTCCCAGCTTTAAGACAAGCCTTGTTCCGGGGGCAAATCCAAATGAAGGAAAGCAGTGGTATTATGTGTATTGCGTAGGCTGTCATGGCTGGCTTCTTCATGGTGACGGACCGAATGCAGTATATCTTGACCCATATCCGAGGAAGCTTACCTCTGGCGCAGAATACATGAACAAAAAGACCAATGTGGAGCTTTTTACGGTAATCAAAGGCGGCGGTGAAGCGGTAGATTTGTCACCGGCCATGCCGGCGTGGGGCAATCTGCTGCTTGACCAGGATATATGGAATGTCATAGCGTGGATAAGGGCAAATGCGGATGTAAAGCCAATAACAAGCGTAGCAGACTATCTGAACCCAAAATCTTCTTTTGACCCTAAATCAGCGGCAAATGCTGTAACACCTTTGAATGCTGCTCATAATGCGGAGTTTAAAGAGGTGCAGGAGCTTCTCGAGGCATCTTTAGCTGGCCGTGGTGGAGACCTGAAGGGCACTGGTTTTGTGGAAGGTGGTCTTAGAAAGGTAGCAGCAGACGAAGCCAAGGCAATGAAATAAGTTAGGATTAATTGTAATTTATCAGGGCACGATTGGTTAGAATAGTCGTGCCCTGTGTTTTTTACATTTTTATGAATAAAGCCATAATAGTTATACTTATTATTGCCGGTTTATTTTTGGCTGCTGTAGTTATCTTAGGCAAGGATGCTGTAAGACTGCTTAAGGCAGAGGGTTATATAAAATATAGCGCTGATGAGGCAGTGGAACTGGCGCATAAAAAATGCGTTCAGTGCCACAGTATAGATAAAACTGCAAAATACTGTATGAGATGCGGTCCGCCATTTGTTGTAGTGGTGCATAATATGCGGACATTGATATCAAAAGATAGAGACAAATATGGTGGTATTGGAGAGATAAAGGATGGTGAGGCAGTAGCAATTGCCCAGGTCTGGAATGCACTTGTGGGTAATTGGGAAGACTCATGGCGAAAACAAGACTTGGCAAAGTTATTGGATAACGATGCCGCTCTGATTAAACTTATGAATACCCCTGTAAAAGAGCGTGGGATAGAGGTTGCATTAAAGGGTAAAAGCGCTGCAGGCTCAGATTTAACTATAATGAAGCCGATGAAGTAGATAGGGCAGAAAGATAGGTTGAGGTTAAGGTTAAGAGAAGACAAGATGAATGGAGTTTTTTAGCTTCAACCCTAGCCTTAACTTTTTAGAGGTGGCAATAATGATAGAAGTTGAAGGCCTTACTAAATATTATGGCAATTATCATGCATTAAAAGGGATAACCTTTTCGGTAAATAAGGGTGAGATCCTTGGCTTTCTCGGCCCGAATGGCGCTGGAAAAACTACAACCATGCGTATACTTACCTGCTTCTTTCCTCCCACAAACGGCAAGGCAAGAGTAGCCGGTTTTGATGTGTTTGAAGAGCCCCTCGAAGTAAAGAAAAGGATAGGTTATTTGCCGGAGAATGTTCCGCTTTACAAGGATATGACCGTTGAAGACTATCTTGCATTTGCTGCCGGTATCAAAGGGGTCGGTAGTAAAAATATTAAGGCAACTGTTGACAAGGTAATGCATGAATGCGTTCTCACGGATGTCTCGTATAAATTTATTGGAGAGCTTTCAAAGGGCTATCGCCAGAGGGTTGGGCTTGCCCAGGCATTGGTCAACGACCCGGAGGTTTTAATATTGGATGAACCAACCATCGGCCTTGACCCTAAACAGATTATAGAGATAAGAAAGCTGATAAAAAACCTTGCAGGACGGCGGACGGTAATCCTTTCAACCCACATACTTCCTGAAGTCAGCATGACCTGTCAGAGGGTTGTTATTATAAATGACGGCAGGGTGGTGGCAGTAGACACTCCGCAAAACCTGACATCAACTATTCATGGCGCAAACCGTTTTTCAGTAAAGATTGATGGTCCGCCCCAATATGTTATAAAAGAGCTTGAAGCGATTCAAGGTGTTGAAAAGGTTATAAAGAAAGACGCCTCTGCCAGCGGGATTGGCGAATATATAGTTGAGTCAATAAAAGGGAGAGATATAAGAAAAGAGATAGCCCCTTGTATTGTAAATAAAGGGTGGGCGCTCCTTGAGCTTAAGCCTCACGAGATGAGCCTGGAAGATATATTTGTGAAGTTGGTAACCAAGGAATAGGCTATAGTTTTTCCTATCACCCATCACATACAACCTGTTACCTGTCTTTTTGGAAATACTGTGAATTTACGATTTACGAATTACGATTTAAAATCTTTAAAATCTGAAATCGTAAATCTACAATCGTAAATTTTTTCCGGGAGGTTTTGATGCGCAATTTTTATCTTATCTTCAAAAAAGAATTTAAATCATACTTTGCATCCCCTGTGGCGTATGTGGTCATTACAATGTTCCTTATACTTGCAGGGTATTTTTTCTACAGCAGCTTTGCATTATTTTCCACCATAAGTTTTCAAGCGACAATAAATCCTATGCTGGCAAAACAGGTTGGCCTGCTCAATATAACGGAGAGCGTTGTAAGGCCGCTCTTTGGAAATATCAGCGTTATACTCCTTCTCATGATGCCGCTTCTGACCATGAGGCTATTTTCAGAGGAAAAGAAGTCCGGCACCATAGAGCTTCTTCTTACCTATCCGATTACTGATATGGAGGTGCTTTTGGGCAAGTTTTTTTCCTGTATGGCTGTGTTTATGATAATGATTGCATTGACCGCTATCTACCCTATCTTGCTGATAGCATTTGGCCAGCCTGAGACAGGCCCGATAATAACAGGCTATATAGGTTTGTTCCTTGTGGGCGCCTCGTTCGTAAGCCTTGGAGTATTTGCATCTTCTTTGACAGAAAATCAAATAATAGCCGCCACAGTAGCCTTTGGCCTGCTGCTCCTTTTCTGGATGATTGGTTTTTCCGCCTCGCTTGCAGGCCAGATTTTCGGAGATATCTTGTCATATATATCTTTGACAGCACATCTGGAGGGTTTTGCCAAAGGCGTGATAGGCACAGAAGATATTGTTTATTATTTAATATTTATAAGCCTTTTCCTGTTTTTGACATTAAGGATACTTGAGTCAAAGAAGTGGAGGGGATAATAAAGACAGGGGTTAGGAAATAGGGGTTAGGAGAAAATAAAAAACTATGAAGAGATTTATACCAATTTTAGGGCTTTTAATGTTGGCAGTGGGAGTGGTTTCCTGGGCCATTATAGGTGCCATGCAAACATATATGCTAGTCCTTATATGGGCAGGTCTCTTGTGTCTGTTATTTTTCTTTTATGTAAGTTTTTCTGATATAAAAAATATCCTGTCTGGAAGGTCTGCCAAATATGGGGCGAATACTGTCCTGATGACAGGGGTATTTGTGGCGCTGATCATTTTCACTGTATTTATGTCAATCAAATACAAGTCTAAATGGGATATGACAGTGGCAAAACGTTATACACTTTCTAATCAAACGCTGAAACTATTAGGTGCTCTTAAAAAGGATATTGAGGCAGTTGCGTTTTACAGAGGCGATGAGAGGACAAGGCAGACTATGCAGGACCTTTTGTCAGAATACAAACATAATTCTTCCCGTTTTGCGTATCAATTTATAGATCCGGATAAAAACCCAAGTCTTGCTGTAAAATATAATGTAACATCCTACAGAACAACGCTCATAAAAAGCGGAAATAAAGAAGAGGTGGTTGGTTATGAGAGCGAAGAAAAACTTACTAATGCCATATTAAAGGTTTCCAGGGATGAGGTAAAAACCATCTACTTCCTAAAAGGTCATGGAGAAAACAATATACTGGACATGCAGAACAGCGGTTACAAGGCTGTAAGAGAGGCGCTTGAAAAGGAGAATTACCTTGTAAAAGAAGTTGTATTATTAACTATAGAAAAGATTCCTGATGACGCGGCTGTCTTTGTGATTAGCGGTCCCAAAAAAGAACTTTTGCCTGATGAAATTAAAAAGCTGACTGCATATATCAATGGCGGCGGCAAGGTGTTATTTATGCTTGACCCCGGAACCGTCCCCAGCCTTGTTTCTTATCTGAAAGATTATGGGTTTAAGATAGGGGATGACATAATAATTGACAAGCTTTCTCAGGTCTTTGGCGCCAACTATCTGACACCTGTTGTTACAGAATATGACAAAGACCATCCCATAACAAAGGAATTTAATGTGGCAACTTTCTTCCCCCTCACAAGGTCGGTGGAGGTAGACAACGACCCTACAAAAGGCAGATATCAATTGGCAAAAACCGGCGAGGCGAGCTGGGCGGAGACCAATAAAAAGGCGCTTGAAGAGGGGAAGGCCGAATACAATGATGGAAAGGATAAAAAAGGGCCTGTTTCAATTGCCGCGGTTACTGCAGTTGAGGTAGGCGAGAGTGAACATGGTGGGCATAGTGAGCATAATCTTGTCCCTGCAGGCAGTAAGCAGGGAAAAGATGTTGAAAACAAAAAGATATACGCCAAGATAGTTGTTTTCGGTGATTCAGATTTTGTAAATAATACAAATATAAATCTTGCAGGCAATAAAGACTTCTTTCTTAATGCGGCAAACTGGCTTGCAGAAGAGGCTGACATGATTTCCATCAGAAAGAAAGAACCGGATGCCACTCCGGTGATACTAAGTGCCAGCCAGGGCAGGCTTATCTTCTGGCTTCCTGTTATTATTATGCCGTCCCTTGTCCTTATTACAGGCATAGGCATATTGACCCGCAGGAGGCAGAAAAAATAAGATGAGGAAGAGTAAAATTAGACAAATTTTTCTTGACATGGTTTAGTTATAATATTATAAGAGGTTGTATGGAAGAACGGGTTATAAATATCTTATTAGACATCAAGGCGGATATTGGCGGTCTTAAAAAGCGTCTGGATCAGGTTGAGACAAATCTTGGACAGAAAATTGACAGGCTTGAAACCGATGTCTCCATTCTCAAGGCTGATGTCTCTGAACTCAAAACAGATGTCACTGTTCTCAAAGAGGATGTTGCCGTCCTCAAAGCCGATATGTCCGATGTCAAATCTACCGTCAATGCCCTTGGCGACGCATTGCTGGATACATCAAGAGAGGTAAAGCAGATAAAAGCTAAAGGATAAAAGTAACTCAAGGCTTTAGCCTTGAACCAAGAACTATGGCACATATCTTGCTCATTCATTCATTCATTCATTCATTCATTCATTCATTCATTTTTTAACCGTCCTGAATATTTTTTCACTGTATAAATTTAAAAAGGCAGACCAAAAAGGTCTGCCTTTTTTGTTTTGGCGGGATATGCAACGTTTATACCACCAATTTAAATATACTTTAAACTTTTCAAAAGGAGGGAATACCATGAAACACAAAAAAATCAATAAGGAGGTCATTATGAAGAAGCAGAAACTGTATTTGGTTTGTATCTTGGTTATAGGCGTAATTGTATCTGGGTGTGCCCCTTCTATGCGGGTGCCTGTAACCCGGCCGGCAGAGATTAACCTGCGTGGAATCAACAAGATTGCAATAGGAGAGATTTCCGGTAATTGCGGACAGGAGATGTATGATCTCTTGACAAGCAAACTGTTTGAATCCGGTAAATTTGATGTACTTGACAGGGCAAACCTCGACAAGATAATGAAAGAGCACAACTTGACTCTCGGTGGAGCAGTGGATGAAAAGACCGCGGCAAAGATGGGTGAGTTAGTAGGTGCTGCCTCCCTTGTCTTTGGCAACGTTTCGCTATGCAAATACGAGGAAAAGAAGACTGTTGGCATTCCATGGACAGATAAGGATGGTGGGTATCATAAAGCACATTATGTAACAGGGACTGCCAAAATAACTGTTACCTTCAAGGTTGTCGGTATGCAAACAGGCAAGATACTTGCTGCGAAGACAATATCAAAAGAGGCAACAGACTATAACAGTGCTGATAACCGCTGGCCGGAGTCGCCGAATGGAGACGCAATAAAGGATACCGCAAGAAATGGAACTATAGCGGCGTTCATGAAGATGATCAGTCCATATACCGAGTATGTAAGTGTCACCTTTGCAGAAAATGATTCCAAAGTTCCGGAAATGGCGCAGGGGGTTAATTATGCCAAAAAGGGGATGTGGAATGAGGCATTGGAGAACTTTAAGACAGCCACACAGAAAAATCCGGCTCATGCGGGTGCTTGGTTCAACTTAGGCCTTGCCTACGAATACACCTCTATGTTCAAAGAGGCAGAAGCGGCATTTAATGAGGCAAATAAGATAAAGCCATGCGATGAATGTATGAATGAGATTGCCAATACCAGACTTTTAGCTGCGGAAAGAAAGAAGTTGGAAGAACAAGGGGTGATAGCTAAATAAAGGTAATTTGCATGGGTTTTATAAAAGTATATTTTATTCTTTTTTCCTTGTTCATCCTGCCCGGAGTGGTATCCGGGCAGGATGCTATTATTGTAAAAGCCGATGGAGTTGGGGATATATCGGATGGCGGAAAAGGGTGGGCAAGAGATACTGCCATAGAGGATGCCCTTCGCAAGGCAGTGGAGCAGGCCGTCGGGACATTTATCCAGTCGGAGACCGTTGTTAAAAATGCAATACTCATTAATGATGAGATAATTGCCCGATCCAAAGGTTATGTACAAAAGTATGACCTTATTTGGGAATCCAACGACGGCAGCCTTTTCAAAGTAACAGTAGAGGCCCGCATTGCTTCCGGCAAGCTACAAGATGACCTTGCCGGCATCGGTCTGTTGATGGTGCGAAAGCACAAGCCGAGAGTCATGGTGATTATTCCTGAGCAGCACTTAATGAAGAGAATTCCCGACCCGGCTGGAGAAACGGAGATCATTAAAAGACTTCTGGAAAAGGGGTTCAAGGTAGTGGATCAATCACAAGTGGCAAAGATCAGGTATAATGACCAGGTGAGTGCCGCCATAAAAGGAGATACAAGCCTTGCGATCAAAATAGGTCTGCAATATGGCGCAGAAGTGGTAATCATCGGTGAGGCATTCAGTGAATCTGCTGGCGGCGGCCTTGGTGGTATGATGTCATGTCGGGCAAGGGTAGAAGCAAGGGCTGTCAAAACGGATACCGGAGAAATACTTGTTGCTGACGGTAAACATGCAAGCGGTCTTGATATAACAGAGGCCATTGCCGGGAAAAAGGCGCTCCAAAAAGCTGGCGGAGAACTGGCCGACTATATGACAGAACAGATCCTTGCCAAGTGGAGCAGCGATGTTACAAATACCAATAGTATCGAGTTGGTTATAAACGGAATCAGCTATTCGCAGTTTTCACAGTTCAAGTCAGCCTTAACCTCATCTTTCAGAGGGGTGAAGGGAATTCACCAAAGATCATACACCGGGAACCGTGGGGTTATAGAAATTGACCTTAAAGGCGATGCCCAGACCTTTGCGGACGAATTGGCTCAGAAAGATTTTAAAGGATTTAATATAGAGGTAACCGATTTTTCTGCCGGGAGATTAGAATTAGAGGTAGTTAAAAAGAACAAAAAATGAAAATAGGAAAATAGTAGGAAAAGAAATTGGATCTTGTTTTTTGATGGTTATCACAGCACAATTGAAAAGATAACTGCCTGATTAGAAGTTCATTGAAACCCTGTTTATCCTTTATCGGTAGGCAGGGTTTTTTTGTTTGCAGAAAAAAGAATGAATGATGTCTTCACATGATTATCCTGACATTATAAATACTTTTGCAGGAGCAGGCTTGTAACCACATCTGTCCAAAATAAGTTTTTAAAAGGAAGCCTCATCAGGTAAGATATTCTTGAGTAGAAACAAAAAACCTGAGAGGAGGCTTCCCATGAATAAGTTTAGCAGTATCTTTGGACAGATTCTACAGATATTTTCA
>JACRNJ010000002.1 GCA_016219285.1 Deltaproteobacteria bacterium | reverse complement strand
TTCTTTGGTCATCTTCTTTGCCACAGCCTCTATATCATCGCCGATGAGGCCGATGGGGCATTCGCTATGGATGCTGATCCCCTTTGCCAGCGGAAAAAGAGATTTTATCTCGCGCAAAATCACCTCCAGCCTCTTGTCTCCTCCATACACGATATCCCTTTCCTGAAAGTCAGAGGTAAACTGAAACGGCACAAAATTATCAACCCCAGGCTTGCCGGACGCAAGGTTTCTGCGGGTTGCCCAACTATACTGGCCGCACCCCACAGGGCCGTGAGAGAGATGAACCATATCCTTGACCGGCCCCCACACAACACCCTTGCTTCCCGCATACGCGCACCCGCGCGCAGTCATCACCCCCGGCACACACTTCACATTGGACTTGACCGCGCACCCTCCGGACGGGTCATTCGGCTTTATGTGCATAGCCCGCTTCTTTCTGGTTTTTTCAGGATATGCCTTGAGAATATCGTCAATAATTTCCTGCGTTTTTTCAATGGCAACACTCATCTTTAAACCTCCCAAGTAATTTACGATTTACGAATTACGATTTAAGATTTCAAATCGTAAATCTAAAATCGTAAATCTGAAATCATTATGCTGTTGCCACTTCCGGCACTCCCACCATATCGCTCTCCTGCTCGAGGAAACCGTATTCCATCAGCAGTTCCTCCAACTCATCCATGGTTATCGGCGTAGGAACAACCAGGTCTTTATTATCAACAATCGTCTTGGCGAGTTTCCTGTATTCGTCCGCCTGAGCATGTTCTTTGGAATATTCTATAACCGTCATCCTGCGAAGCTCTGCCCTCTGCACCACATTATCCCTCGGGATAAAATGTATCATCTTTGTGCCGAGCCGCCCGGCAAGGGCGTTGATAAGTTCATATTCCTTGTCAACCTGCCTTGAGTTGCAGATAAGCCCGCCGAGCCTCACCCCGCCTGTGTTGGCGTATTTCAAAATACCCTTTGCAATATTATTCGCTGCATACATGGCCATCATCTCGCCTGATGTGACAATGTAAATCTCCTGAGCCTTGCCTTCTCTTATTGGCATGGCAAACCCGCCGCAGACTACATCCCCGAGGACATCATAGAAGACAAAATCCAAATCCGGGGTATATGCGCCATTTTGCTCAAGAAAGTTTATTGCGGTAATGACGCCCCTGCCTGCGCAGCCCACGCCCGGCTCAGGTCCGCCGCTCTCGGAACACTTGATGCCGGAAAAACCGGTCATCAGCACATCTTTCAATTCCAGATCCTCCACCGTCCCCTTGTCCCTTGCCATGTCCATAACCGTTGCCTGCGCCTTGCTGTGGAGTATGAGCCTCGTTGAATCCGCCTTGGGGTCGCACCCCACAATCATCACCTTCTTGCCCATCTCCGCAATGGCAGCCACCGTGTTCTGCGTGGTAGTGGATTTGCCGATGCCGCCTTTGCCGTAAATAGCTATCTGTCGCATATAGTTGATTCCTCCTTTTTTATTTTATTATTCTCAAAAATAAAAACGCCTTCTGTTTAAGTCTATGAAACCGCTTAAAAGAAGGCGTCTCTGCCTTTAGATTATTCTTATGGACACTTCGTTATGTCATCTTTATGTCAATGCAACTCCTGTGCCAACCCA
Organism: Deltaproteobacteria bacterium; assembly: GCA_016219285.1. GTDB lineage: Bacteria > Desulfobacterota > GWC2-55-46 > UBA9637 > UBA9637 > JACRNJ01. Next base: position 50,883 of record JACRNJ010000002.1, on the reverse strand, counting down.
TGTGAAATGGCAGCAACCGTAGGCGGCATAAGGGCTTTTGAGATTCTGTATCTTAATTCGTAATTCGTAATTCATAATTCGTAATTCATATTTCCGCCTGTTATTTAATCAGCCATGCCTATTTTCCAACCAAACCATACTAAAAATTCTACTTGACTATATCCGTATATACGAATATTATAATGCATAAATGGCGGATATAAAGGATACACTTTTTGCATTTTCAGAAGAAATCAGATTGAGGATAATATTGCTTCTGAATAACTCCACAATATGCGTCAACTGCCTGACTTCTGTAATTGACCTTCCCCAACCAACCATTTCCAGACATCTCGCCCTTTTAAGAAGGACAGGAGTTTTAAGAATGACCAAAGACAAACTCCACTCCTACTACACCTTAAATAAGGATGACCCCTTTGGCCCTCTTAAAAAAAGGCTTGCCGCAACGTTCTATAAAGCCCTTAAAGATATGGAGCCTTTTAAAGGAGATTTTAAAAGATTGAAAATGGTTAAAAATTATTGCGATGCAAACTGTACGGTTAGAATAAAATAATGGAAGGAGAATTTTATTTATGGATATGACATGGACTGATGAGGCAAAAAATAGATTGGCAAGGGTTCCGGAAGGGTTTATGCGGAATATGACCAAGACAAGGATTGAAGGATTTGCCAAAGAAAAAGGTGTCAACCTTATTACCCTTGAAATTGCAGAAGATGTCGTTGGAGAGGCAAGAAAGGCCATGACCGGCATGCCTGTCCTGAAGGGCTTTAATTCAGGAATGGGGGGAACGGTAAAACCGGCAGTGGCGGGTTTGAAACCCGCCACTACTACCTCATCTGTTTATAAATGCAACTTATGCGGTTATGTTGCTGAAGGGAGCGCGCCGCACAGATGTCCTGTGTGCGGAGCGGGAAGAAACAGATTTGAATTGATTGACAAGCCTTCTGCCGATTCAGAGCTGGTGAAGGAAGTCAAGTGGAACCCTGATGCAATAGAAAGGCTTGAAAAGATTCCGGCTGGATTTATGAGGGATATGACCCGCTGGAGGATTGAAAAGATGGCGCGGCAAAAAGATATTGCCGCTGTTACCCTTGATTTAATGCAGGAGAAGTATGATTACTGGGCAGAGGGCTCGGCAAAGGTGCAGAGGATGCTTAAGTGGTCAAAGGATGCGGAAGAAAAGATAGAACGTATCCCTTCATTTGTGAGGGGTATGGTGATTAAAGAAGTGGAGGCTCTGGCAGAAAAAAAAGGACTTAAAGAGATAACAACAAAACTTATTGAAGAGGCAAAGGATGTGTGGGGTGGCAGCATGGAATTTCATTCCGAACCTGTCTCTGTAGGGGAGACCCTTGTGGTCTCCCGCAATAGGGAGGGGACATCCCCAATAGAAGCATTAGGGGACAGGCGCTCCTTCCCTACGAGAGATTTTCACGGTAAAACCCATCAGCATGAATTTCTTGAACAGTTGAAGCGCGATGTATTTTCTCACGAGGCGGTGAATCATCCGTTTTTAGAGCGATTCTCTAAAGGAGGCCTGACTGTAGAACAGGTCAATACCTTTGCCATTCATTATTATCAGCATGCAAAGATGTTCTCACATTACATAGCCAATATCATCCCTAAAATTCCCCATGAATGGGACAGGATGTCAATGGTTAAAAACCTTATGGATGAGTATGGAAATTTATCACCTGAAAAGACCCACCCTGCCCTTTTCAGAAAATTCCTGATGGCATTGGGACTGGAAAAGAAGGATTGGAAAAAAATTAAACCTATTCCTGAAGTAACTAATTTTATTGACCGGCTTACAATGCTTACGAGATACGAACCGTTCCTAATCGGACTCGGCGCTGTTGGTCCCGGTGTTGAATGGCTTATACCAGCCATGTTTAAGAAAATAGTGGCTGGGCTTAAAAAGAGCGTATCTCTCGAGGAAAATGACTTGGAGTACTGGACATCACATATTATCCTTGATGTGGAGCATGGGGAGGCTGCAACAAAAATCCTGACTAACTATTTGCACGGCAAGGATACCGGGGATATGCTTAGGAAAGGGGCGATGAAGAGTCTGGAGGCGAGAAAGATTCTCTGGGACGGCTTTGAAAGGCTACTGGGATTTTAAAAAGTAGGGCGGGCTGCGCCCGCCAATTATCGGTGGGCAAAGCCCACCCTACAAAAATAAGGAGGCAATGATTTATGGCGCTGCAATGGACCGAGGTATTGGCAACAGGCATAGCCGATATAGATAATCAGCATAAGGAGTTGTTTAAAAGAATCAATTCCCTGTTTGATGCCTGTCAACATGGGAAGGGAAAGGGTGAGGTTATGAATGTGTTGAAGTTTCTGGAAGATTATATAGAAACCCATTTCAGCGCGGAAGAAAACCTGCAAAAAGGGCATTCCTACCCTGATTATACATCCCACAAGGCCATGCACAAACAGTTTAGAAAGGATTTTTATGAATTTAAAAACAAGCTTGGACAGACAGGGGCGACCCTTTCTACCGTAATCATTACGAATAGTTTGCTTTCTTCCTGGTGGACAGAGCATATAGGCAAAGTGGATAAGGCTCTGGGCGCATTTTTAAGAGACAAAGGCTAAATACAAAGACTGTGTAGCGGGCAAGTTTGATAGCTCAACAAACAGCGGCGATTTGAGAAGACACATCTATCTTCTCCTTTATTCTTTCCTTCCACGGATCTTTTATCACACTTAGCGCCTCTTCCAGCCTTAAACAGAGTTTTTTCCTGTTATCCATATCATCCGCAACAGCCTTCTTAATTGTATTTAACCCAACCCGCCTTATCCACTTAAATGTCCTTTCAGCATAATGGGCGTCTTCCCTGTAATACTGAATAAATGCAGCGGTTATTTCCATAACCTCTTCTGCAGATTTCACGAAACACAACTTCTCGCCCCCTTTAAGCTCTATGCCTCCGCAGCCGCCAACATATAATTCCCATCCTCCGCTCACACCCACAATGCCTATGTCTTTTATGGCTGATTCGGCGCAGTTCCTGGGGCATCCGCTTACGGACATCTTGAGCTTTGCAGGCATCCACAATCCTTCAAACTTCTTTTCAATCTCTATGCCGAGATTAAGAGAGTCCTGTGTGCCGTATCTGCAAAACGATGAGCCGACGCATGTCTTTACAGTCCGAAGCGCCTTTCCATACGCATAGCCGGAAGGCATATCAATCTCCTTCCATATGCCCACGAGGTCTTCCTTTTTCACACCAAGAAGGTCTATACGCTGGCCGCCGGTAAGTTTAACCAGGGGAACATTATACTTAACTGCCACATTTGCTATCTTCTTTAATTCCTCAGGATTTGTAGCCCCGCCGTACATCCTCGGCACAACAGAGAATGTGCCGTCCTTCTGTATGTTGGCATGCGCCCTCTCATTAACCAATCTTGAGGTCTGGTCGTCCTCATACTCTTTGGGCCATATCATTGCCGCATAATAATTGATAGCAGGCCTGCATATCTCGCACCCAACTGTTTCCCAGCCAAGGGTTTCCATAACCTCTCTTACCGATTTCAACCTTTTTTCCCTGATATTCTTTATAACATCATCCCGTGAATACTTGGTGCAACTGCATATATTTGCAGCCTGCGCCCCTCCTTGAAAGCTTGAGCCAAGCACAGCTTCCAGTATCTGATCTACAAGCGCTCCGCAGCCTCCGCATGAGCTTGACGCCTTTGTCTCTCTTTTCACATCCTCCCGTGTAAACAGGCCCTTCTTTTCTATTGCCTCAACTATCATTCCTTTGGTAATGCCGTTGCATCCGCAGACCATTGCATCATTTGGCATTGTTTCTACAGATGCTGTAACATTACCTGCTATACCGTCTCCAAAAAGTATACTGCGCCGCTTTTGCGATATATCTTCCGTCTGCAGCAGGCTTGAGAAAAGACGGGGGCCTTCGGCTGTATCGCCGTACATCAGTATGCCTGTAATACGGTTATCTTTAAGCAACAGTTTTTTATAAAAGCTGCTTCCCCTGTCCAGATATTCAATGGCCTCGGTCTTTGCCCTTTCGTCTATTTCTCCGGCAGAATACAGGTCTATGCCCGGTATCTTTAATCTGGTTGAAGTCGGCTGATTCTTGAATATGAGGCGGGAGTCGCCTGCAAGGTGGTTCGCCAGAACCCTGGCCTGCTCAAATATAGGCGCAACAAGCCCGAAGGTGGCGCCTCTGTGCTGAACGCATTCGCCTACCGAATAGATTGCAGGGTCATAGGTCTGCATGGTATCGCTTACTACAATCCCTTTTTCACAATATACGCCCGAAGACATTGCAAGTTCAATATTAGGTTTTATGCCGACTGACATTACAACAATGTCCGCATCCACTGAACTGCCATCCTTGAATCTCAACCCTTCAACCTGCCCATTTCCTGAAATCTCCACAGTCTCTTTACCCAAAAGTATTTCTATGCCAAGCTTCTCAATATCATGTTTCAAAAATTCTGCGGCAACCTTATCAAGCTGCCTTTCCATAAGTCTGTCCATGAGATGCACAACACTGACTTTCATGCCGAGGCTTTTTAATCCGTATGCCGCCTCAAGGCCAAGCAGCCCGCCGCCTATTACAACCGCCCTGCCGTCTTTTTTTGAAAGGCTTCTCAAGTTCTCACAATCATCTATATCTCTGAATGTGACAACGCCTTTTTTCCCTATGCCGGAAACAGGCGGTATAAACGGCATTGAGCCTGTTGCAAGTATAAGTTTGTCATACTGCGCTTCTGCGCCGTTTTCTGCGGCAACAATGCAGCTTCTCCTCCTGATAGCCGTAACTTTTGAACCTGTATGCAGCCTTATGCCGTTTTTCTCATACCAGCCTGAATCATGAAGGAGGATATCTTTTAAAGCCTTTTCGCCTGTTAAGATGTGTGAAAGCAAAACCCTGTTGTAATTAAGATGCCTCTCTTTTCCAAATACGGTTATCTCATACCTGTTGGGGTCTAATTTAAGTATCTCCTCCACACAGGCCATGCCAGCCATGCCGTTGCCTATGACTACAAGCTTTTCCTTGCTTTTTATATTTTTCATGATTTCATACCTATATCTTTCATTTTATAAAAATGAAAACGCCCTCTTTAAAGATCGTAAGTCGTAAATCGTGAGTGGTAAGTTGTAACTACTTACCACTTACTACTTACTGCTTACTAAATAGAAGGCTTCTTTGCCTTTTTTAAAATGATACTGCGACGTATCAGTTAAAAACCGTCATCCGTATCCGTGTCCGTAAAAAATCCTTTAAACGGTCATGGATAACGGACACGAAACACGGTATTTAAGTTACTGCTTATACCTCTCCTGATAATATTCCATAGTCTTTGCAACATCCTCTTTTGAAAGCCCTTTCTTCCATTTGTGTTCTTCCCTTGCCAGTATCTCGCTGGCAAGTTTTGGGTTAAGTTCTTGCAACTCCGGTATGAATTTATTGTAAAAATGCTTTGCCACCTCATAGAAGCCGTGCCACTGGGTAAAGTCAGGCCCCATCATGGACAGACCGTGCCTTGCCCGTCTTCCCTCATGGTGCCAGAGTTCGTAGAATGTCCACTCAATCTTATCGTCAAACGGCGTTGCCGTTATCTTTTTGGCCTCTTTGAGTTTATCCATCGCCTCTTTTGCCGGTTTTGCAAACTTATCATTATAAAGATTTACGCCGTCGTCAAACTGTTTATAAAAATTCTCCACCTGCTCCGGGCCGTGGCAGGATTGGCACACATCCTTCATTGCCTTGCGCTTCGCCTCCCAATTCTCAAGCTTGGTTGAAATTACCGGCCTGAGCGTCCACGATATGCGCTTTCCCACATCGTGGGTTACCTTTTGTGTTTCCGTCGCGCTCATATGGCATGAAGCGCAGGTTGGATAGAGATAATCCTTTCCTACAATCCATTTTTCCTTTGGATTTTTAAGATTCATCTTATCCTTATTGGCATTATAGAGGATGCCGTGCTTGCTTTCATTATAGATTTCCAATTGCGGATGATCCGGCCCCATGTGGCATTTGCCGCAGTTTTCAGGCTGCCTTGACTGGGCTTTAGAAAAACTGTGCCGCGCATGACAGGCGGAGCATGAGCCTTTTGAGCCGTCAGGATTTATCCTGCCCATGCCTGTATTCGGCCATGTTGCAGAATCCAGCTTGCCGTTTGCCAAAACCTTTACCTCGCTTCCATGACACTGCCTGCAGCCGGAATTGGCAGCAGCAGGGCCTTCAACAATATTGCCGAGTATATTGTCAAGAGAGCCGATAAATTTAGCCGCCTGGGCATGGTGAGATTCCTGAAACTCCTTTCCTTCATCCTCATGACATTTGCTGCAGTCCTTTGGCGACACAATGGTGGCAACTATGAAACCCTCATGTTTAAAGGCGTCAGGGTCTTTTCCATCCGCCTTGTGGCATTCAATGCAGCCAATGCCTTTTTCAGCATGACGGCTTTGTTTCCAGTCATTAATCTGCCCCTCTCCTATACCCTTTTTAATGTGGCAGTCAATGCACTTTTTGTTCTGCGCTGATATATACGGCCGTATCTCTTCCTTGCTTGCCTTTACCTCTACATAACCGACTATGGTGAGCGCTATAAAAAGGATGAGGCTTAGCGCACCGATAAAATACTTCATGAGATTGAAATCCTTGGTCTGCATGGTATCTCCTCCATATTGTTTTATGGCATAGTAGGGTGGGCTATGCCCACCATTACAATCAACCATATTTTTTGGTGGGCGCAGCCCACCCTAGTACTATTTCCTGTTTTATCTTAAAACAAAACATTCCATATCGTGAGCATGGAAAAGATCGCAACAGCGACTGTTCCGAGAACGATATTTATCCTTCCCATATTAAATCCCCTCTCTGTAAGAAATCTGTCTATGTAGGGATACAAGACAAATATCGCCGAAAAAAACAAAAGGGCAAAAAGCGCCGGCTGCCTCGGCGCGATGGTTATCCATTTATATACAGCAGAAAAATACCACGGCGGCGCCACATTTGATGCAACCTCTGATGGATTTGCCATTTGCCCGATGGTCGGCGGAAATATCATAACAAGGTTAATCATGAGTATAAGAAGGCCGATGGCAACAAGCCCCACCTTCATTGCATGCTCGGGATAGAACAGGTGTTTGCCTTCTGAACCCTCCACCTTTGCAAAACCAAGAACCGTTATTGCAATAATGTGGCCGCCTATCAAGAGAATTAAAAGCACAGGCAATAATTTGGTATGGAGATCATACAAACGGAGAAGTGTAAGCTCTGACACCTCTGCGCCACCCCTTAAAAGATAGGCAAGCGGGGGGCCGAAAAGGGGCATCTCTTCTGCCATATTCATTACAACTGTCATGCCCCAATATGATACTTGATCATAGACAAGTGAGTAGCCTGTAAATCCCATTGCAAGTGTTGTAAAAAAGAGCATTGTGCCTATCAGCCATTTTAATTCTCCATGGGTTTTATATGCACGGGTCACAAAAACCCTGACAAGATGAAGGGAAAGGGTAAATATCATCATGGTGATAGACACCTTATGCAGACCCCGTATAAACCAACCGAGGTATATTTCACTGGTTATAGCCATGACACTTTCGTATGCCTTTTCCGGATAAGGTATATAATAGAAGGTCATAAGAATGCCTGTTGCCGCTGCAACAAGAAAGAGAATCAGGGGTGTTGCCCCCATGCAGTAAAAAAAGTTGTTCATGTAATCAGGGACTTCTTTCTGGATGAGGTCAATGATTTTATCTTTTAAGGATTTCTCTGCCGTCTGTTCAATAAGTGTTTCCATAGAATTACCCCCTAAAGTGTCAGAGTATCAGAGTGTCATAGTTTTTTTATGCTTTGATACTTTGATATGATGACACTTTGACGCTTTTTTTATTATGCGGTTTTCACCTTCACATAAACATTCTCCCCTTTTTGAACCACCTGAAACCTGTCTAACGGCCGAGGCGGAGGGCCTGCGATGTTTTTGCCGTTTCTGTCATATATGCCCTGATGGCAGGGGCAGATAAACTGCTCCTTTGCCTTATCCCAACTGACAAGACAGCCTAAATCCGTACATTTCCTTGAAAAAGCAACAAGGCCTGTATCTGTTTTTAAAAGGACTATCTTGCTTCCTGCAATCTCCATAACCGTTGCATCGCTGTCTGATATATCGCTTATGGAGCCGACCAGTATCTCCTCAAATCTGTCTGTTTTCGTCTTTGGGCTTAAAAATTGAAGAAATCTCAACCCAAACATGCCGAGGCCAAATCCAAGGCCCAAGGCCATAAAGCTGCTGCTTAAAAACTTTCGTCTGGATATATTGTCGTTGATAACGCCCATTTATCACCACCTCCAAACAAAAACGCCTTGGGTTTTGTAACCCCAAGGCGTCTTTGCCTATTATATAAAGATACTACGGTGTATCAGTGTTTATATTTTAGATTTTAGATTTACGATTTTAGATTTTAAATCGTAATTCGTAAATCGTAATTCCCAAATCAATTTTATGAACTATACCCGCTCTCTCCATGTTGTGTAAGGTCAAGACCCATGATCTCTTCCTCTTCCGATGCCCTGAGCCCCATTGTCCAGTCAAGAACTTTCAGAAGCACAAAGGTAACAACAAATGCATATACCATTGTTACAAGTACCGCAATAAACTGTTTGCCTAATAATGCAGCGTTTCCAAAGAACAGGCCGTCAGCGCCTGCTGAGTTTATTGCTGTTGTCGCAAAAAGACCTGTTGCGATTGCGCCCCATGTGCCGCCTACGCCATGGACACCAAAGGCGTCTAAAGAATCATCATAGCCAAGAAGGGGTTTTACAAGGCTTACGGCCATGTAACACAAAACCCCTGCGCCAAGACCAATTATAATGGACGACATAGGCCCGACAAAGCCTGATGCGGGGGTAATCGCCACAAGTCCTGCAACTGCGCCTGACGCAGCGCCAAGCACAGTGGGCTTGCCCCTCTGTATCCACTCTGCAAATATCCATGCCAGCGCTGCCGCTGCTGCTGCTGTGTTGGTCACAACAAAGGCGCTTGTCGCAAGACCGCCTGATGCAACAGCACTCCCTGCGTTAAATCCAAACCAGCCAAACCAGAGCAGCCCTGCACCGAGAACCGTCATGGGGAGGTTATGCGGCGCCATAATCTCTGTCATATAACCTTTTCGTTTTCCGATAAGAAGTGCAGCAGCAAGGGCAGACACACCTGATGATATATGAACTACTGTGCCGCCTGCAAAGTCTAATGCGCCGATATTTCTAATCCATCCGCCCACAGCCCACACCCAGTGGCAGACCGGATCATATACAAGTGTTGCCCATAGTATGGTAAAAACAAAGAATGTTGAAAACTTCATTCTCTCTGCAAATGCGCCTGTTATAAGCGCAGGGGTAATCACTGCAAACATCATCTGAAATATCATAAATGCCTGATGCGGAATGGTTGCCGCATAATCGGGATTGGGGTCGAGGCCCACGCCATTTAACCCCAGCCACTCGAGTCCGCCGATAATTCCGCCCTTATCAGGCCCGAATGCGAGGGTGTAGCCCCACAAAACCCACTGGATGCTGATAATTGCAACTATGATAAAACTGTGCATGATGGTGCCGAGCACATTTTTCTTTCGCACCATGCCGCCGTAGAAAAGGGCAAGGCCCGGCGTCATAAGCATAACAAGCGCTGTTGAAATCAGAACCCATGCCGTATCGCCTGTATCAATCTTTGGCGGCGCCGGAGCTGCCGGCGGCTGAGCTGCCTGAGCCTCTGCAACAGGCTGGCTTGCAGGGGCCGCAGCCTCTTCTGCCATAACCGCCATCGGCATAATGAGATATGCCAGAAGCATTATTGCTATTCCTATTTTTTTAAACATTTCACTCTACCTCCTTATTTGATTTAAAAATAAAAACGCCCTCTGTCTTGAATGTAGTCTGCCGATTTATCGGCATTTTTAAATACGCCCATAAATGGGCAACTACATCTAAAACGAAGGCGCCTTTGCCTTGATAAATTATTCCTGATACAGCACCGTATCAGTCTTGTTCTTTTCCTATAGCCTATTGCCTATCGCCTAATGCCTGTTTTACAAAATATATCCGCTCTCACCGTGCTGCGACAAATCAAGTCCTTCCACTTCCTCATCCTGAGACACACGCAGTCCTGCTACCGCGTCAACTACCTTTAAAATGATATATGTTCCAAAACCGGCGAGTGCAACTGTTACCGCGACCCCTATAAGCTGTTTTATAAGCTGTGCCGGATTTCCAAAAAATAATCCTGTTGCGCCTACCGATGCAAAAAGCCCTGCTGATATTGTCCCCAATGTGCCTCCTACGCCGTGTATGCCAAAAACATCCAGCGAATCATCATAGCCCAGTTTTGGCTTGAGAACGCTTACAGCCCAGTAGCAGAGCGCCCCTGCAGCCAAACCTATAATAAGAGAGGAAGCAGTGCCCACAAAACCAGAGGCTGGAGTTATGGTGCCAAGCCCTGCCACAGCGCCTGATATAGCGCCAAGAGTTGTAGGCTTTCCCCTGTGCATCCACTCTATAAATACCCACGTAATAGCAGCCATTGCCGCTGCAGTATTTGTTGTTACAAAGGCATTTGCTGCAATGCCGTTTGCTGCCAATGCGCTTCCTGCATTAAATCCAAACCAGCCAAACCATAAAAGCCCCATGCCAATAACTGTGAGACTAAGGTTATGCGGCGGCATATATTCCTTTGGATAGCCCCTTCTTTTGCCTATAACAATTGCTGCCACAAGGGCTGATACGCCTGCACTTATGTGCACCACAAGACCTCCGGCAAAATCAAGCACGCCAATTTTTTGCATCCATCCTCCGCCCCATACCCAGTGGCACAGCGGGGCATATACAAAAGTCGCCCAGAGTATGCTGAATAAAACAACTGCAGAAAATTTTATCCTTTCTGCAACGGCCCCTGTAATAAGCGCTACCGTTATTACCGCAAACATACCTTGAAACATCATAAATACAAGATGGGGTATAGTGCCATTCGGCTCCTGGCCAACGTCGTTTAACCCCAAATACTTTATTCCGCCTATCACCCCTCCGATATCAGGGCCAAAAGCCAGGCTGTACCCCCATAACACCCATTGCACGCTTATAAGACACAGTATAAAAAAACTATGCATAATCGTCCCTAAAACATTTTTCTTTCTGGCCATGCCGGCATAAAATATCGCCAGCCCTGGCGTCATAAGCATTACTAAAGCTGTTGAAATAAGCATCCATGCTGTATCGCCTGCATTTATTACCGGCGCTGTATCCTCTGCCATCGCCGTTACCGGCAGTAATACGCTTCCCATCAGCATCATTGCTGAAATAATCTTCGTGGACATCGTTGTCCCTCCTTTATTCAGTTATCAGTTATCAGTTACCGGTTATCAGTTTCAGTTTTTGTTTTTACTGATAACTGTTCACTGACAACTGATAACTGTTTACAGCGCTTCTTTCCCCCTCTCACCTGTCCTTATCCTTACAGTCTCTTCTATTGCCGATATAAATATCTTTCCGTCGCCGATCTTCCCTGTCTTTGCAGCAGTTTGGATTGTATTAACAACCTTTGCTGCCATTTCTTCTGTTGTAACAACCTCTATCTTAACCTTCGGAAGAAAATCAACGGCATATTCGGCGCCCCTGTAAACCTCTGTATGCCCCTTCTGCCTGCCAAAACCCTTTACTTCCGTAACAGTCATGCCCTCTATATGAATGTCGTTCAGTGCCTTTTTGACTTCATCAAGTTTGAAAGGTTTGATTATTGCCTCAATCTTTTTCATTAAGTTCACCTCCTCTTTTCCCCTCACCCTTTCCTCTCCCCTGAGGGGAGAGGAAAGGGTGAGGGGTGGTATTAAAAGTTTATATCTAACTGCGTTGTCCAAACCCACGGAATGTTGGCATTGCTTATTGCTACCGCCGGTTCATTAAACCACACAGGCCCTGTAAGCAGGCTTATATCCCTTGTAAAGTAGTGATATATGCCAAAGCCGCCGGCGCCTACAGCATTTTTACCGCTTTGATAATCAGCAGCAAATACCCATTTGTTATATTCGCCCTTATCATCCTTTGCCGGCATAAAACCTTTATCATAGCCAATCATAAATCCTGTATTATCCTTGTTCCCATCTCTATTCAGAAGGAGCTTATCGTTTCCAGAATAAATACCTGTATGAATGCGCCCAAGATTCATTGGAATAGTCTTTCCAATCATTACATGCATAATATCCTGATCTGTTCTTGATGCCCCCCCATCCCTCTTGGTTCCCACATTATATATCCCTATATTCAGGGCAGGTGAACCTTCAAAGAGCGCATTTTCCGGCGTCCCAAGTTTTGCATTGAAATAAATCGGCTCTGTAGCTGGCGCTAGAACGTCAATACCAACCTCCAGTTGAAGCTTTTCGTAAGGAAGCACGCCGACGGTGAGCCCAATATCTGTCGGCAGACTTCCTGTTTTCCCGGTATCCCCCCCAAGGGTAAAGTAATTATCTATACCTATGTGCCAAACCCCATAAGGCTGAATATCTGCTGTTGCAGGTGTCCAATATGTTGTGGACGGCGTTGCCATAGCTATATCAAAGCCTCCTGCAAATAGTATTGCTGCTGCCAGCGCTGTGATTACCTTTTTCATTTCCTTTCCTCCTTTTGTGTATTTTTGAAAACCCCGTTTATCAGGGAAAATTAAAAGACGCCTCTCCCTTTAGGAAGAAGGCGCCTTTGCCTTGCTCAATTCAAGCTGCGCAGGATACGCCTTTGTATCCTTATGTTTGTGTATTATGTTTGTGTATTGCAACTCTAATGCCAAAACCTAAAAATCGGTATTTTCAAGGCTAAAGCCTTGTAGTTTGCCGATTTATCGGCATCTTTAAATCCGCCCGACCCATTGCGCTGCAATGGGTGCCCAGATTGGGCAACTACAACCTTCTGAATTTGCTCAAATTCTAATCACCCATGCCTATTTATAAACCAGATTTAGAAATCTTGAAAATACCGCCTCGCCGTATATATGAATGGTTTTGATATTCCTTGATGTATCTTTCAAAATCTTTTTTGGATTTATATATGCCTTTACCGAAGCCATCTCCTTATCATTTACATCTATCCATTCTTTTATCATCTCTTCTGTTACCTCAAGGTGAAACTGCAGGCCGTATGCATTTTTGCCAACCTTTATTATCTGATGCGGAAATAATTCCGAAGACGCAAGACATTTTGCCGGGGACAGATTTGAAATCTGTCCCCATGTATCCCCGTGCCACTGGAATACAGTAAACTCATCAGGCAGTCCGATAAACAACCCATCGCTCTTTCCATCGTCAGTCAATTCCACCGTATACCAGCCAATCTCCTTTTTCTTTCCCTTATAAACATCCGCCCCTGCGGCCTTTGCCAAAAACTGCGCGCCAAGGCATATGCCAAGCACCGGCACATTATTTTTAAGCGCATTTTTTATAAGTGTAATTTCATCTTTTATAAACGGATATATTTCTTCCTCATACACACCCATAGGCCCGCCAAGGACAACAAGGCCGTCATAGCCATTGATGCCTCTCGGTATTCTTTCCCCATTAAATATCTTTATGAAATTCGCTCCAACCTTTTTTTGTTTTAGCGACTTGCTTATTATCCCCAACCCCTCGCTTTTCACATGCTGAAGCACAAGAACCCTTGACATTACCTTCTCCCTTCCAGCGCTGTAATAAGTATCTCTGCAATTTCTCTCATAGACATCCTCTTATCCATACTTAACTTTTGAATACGGGAGAACGCCTCTCTTTCCGACAGTCCTTCCTTCTCCATAAGAAGACCTTTTGACTTTTCTATTATCTTTCGGGCCGCTATTGTCTCCCTCAAATCTATATTCTCTTTTCTTACTGCCTGAAATTCTTTAAACCTTGATATCGCAAGTTCAATAGTGGGCAGCAGTTCTTCCTCCCTTATCGGCTTTACAAGATACGCCATAACGCCGGCCTCTGCAGCCCTCCTTATAGTCTCTTCATCTTTCTTGGCTGTTAAAAGAATTACAGGAGCGGGCTTCAATTTATTTATTGCCAGCACAGCCTCAATGCCGTCCATGCCCGGCAATTTAACATCCATCAGTATAGCATCAGGCGACAGTTTCTGCATAAGTTCCACTGCCTCAAGGCCGCTCTTGCCTTCCCCGAGAACTTCGCAGCCGCTGTCAGTTAAAAGCCCTTTTAAAATAAATCTCTGGTCAGTGTTATCATCTATGATTACTATTTTTCTCTTTGACATATAATTATAATACTACAATAGCAATTATAGTGCCAAGTTATCAGATGACTGTTTTGTCGTGAAATCTCAAAGGGGAAGCGACATTTGGTGATTTTATATTCGGCAGGTGTGTGTAAAAAATGGGCAGATTCTCCCTCCGCCTCATGGCCGGAATTAATAGTTGAAACCCAAAAATTGATTTTTGGGGAAACCTGCAAGCCCTTGACAAAACTTTAGTTTAGTCAAGGGCAAGTCCTTGACAGACGTTTCACCTGTCAAGGGCAAGTTGCCTGCCTGTACGTAGCACGCAGACAGGTCGCAGGTTTGTAAAATAGCGAGGTTTTTAATCGCTATTTTACGGTACAGTTAACATCTTGACAATTTGCAGTAATGGGCATATAAAATTGCCTAATGGGCGGTTGTTTTAAGCATAAAACTATATCTATTGAAACAAATGGTTTTAAAAAAATACGTGGAGTGTCCCGCAGTCTTCCTGATGGCGAGATGTCCGAGTTCATGCCGTTTGTTGAACTCATAATAAGGCGGAAGATGGAGGATGGGTAAATACAATGGATGAAAAACAGAAAAAAGAATACCAGACCGTAATATTAGGGGCACTGCTGCATGATGTAGGGAAGTTTATGAACAGGGGGGTAAGAAATAATTATGGACGATACAGTATATAAAATAGCCATAGCTGCATATCTCCATGATATTGGGAAATTCGCAGAGCGGGCTGGATTTAATGTAAGTCAAGAATTTCTAAACAACAACGCAGACCTTTACCAGCCATACATAAAAGAACAAAATAGACATACACATCAACATGCTGTATATACTGCTGCATTTATAGACCACATAGAGAAACTCTTACCAAGGCAATTCAACAAAGGAGAGTGGGGACTTGGTGATTCATTTATGAACCTTGCTGCCGGTCATCATAAGCCCGAAACTCCAATGCAGTGGGTTATTGCCATGGCAGACAGGGTAAGCAGTGGTTTTGACAGGGAGGAATTTGAGGATTACAACAAGGAGGGTATAGCTTTTAAAGACTATAAGAAAACTCGATTGCTTACTATGTTTGAAGGAATCGCCACAGATGGGAAATGGAAAGAGGATAAACTTGAGTCTTATAGATTCAGATACCCCTTAAAGGAACTCTCACCAGAAAATATATTTCCAGTAGATAAAGAAGAATACAAATTGCTGAATAGTGAGGAGGCTTCAAAGGAATATAGTAGCTTATTCTTTAATTTTGTAGTCTCTTTAGAAAAGCTTGCTCACAAACAAAATATCCACCTATGGTTTGAGCATTTTGACAGTCTGTTTATGATATTTGCCTCTCATATTCCTGCTGCCACTGTAGGCAAGGTTGTGCCTGATGTTTCTCTTTATGACCACTCAAAAACAACATCTGCTTTGGCATCTGCCATTTATCTATATCACCAGCAAAATGGCAATATGGAGATAGAAAAAATCAAGGACTATGATGATAAGAAATTCTTGATTGTTACAGGTGATTTTTACAGTATTCAGAATTTCATCTTCTCGGAGGGCGGCAGCACTAACAAGGCATCCGCTAAACTATTAAGGGGAAGGTCTTTTGCAGTATCCCTCATCTCTGAACTTGCTGGAGATATGCTCTGCGGGGAAATAGGATTGAGCACCGCTTCTATTATCCTGAATGCAGCAGGGAAGTTTACTATTATCGCCCCAAATACAGAGGAAACAAAGGATAAGATTAGAAAAGTTGAGGAAAGAATCAATGACTGGCTCATAAGAATGTATTATGGCGAATCTTCTATCGGCATATCATTTATAGAAGCCTCCTATGATGACTTTGTATCAAAAAGATTTGATAGCCTCTGGGATAAATTGGCCAAGGAATCTGAAAAGAAGAAATATAACAAGATTGCCCTTGAAAAACATGGTGGTGAAATTGCTGGTTATCTTGACCAGTTCAATAATGAATTGAATAAAAAATTATGCCCATTCTGCGGCAAGAGACCATCTGACCCTGATATGGAAAATGATAGTTTACTTGGAGATGAAAAATCCGCCTGCAAGATATGCAGGGATCATATTTATATAGGTGCAAATTTAGTAAAGGCTCAAAGGATTGCGATTACGACTGTGGATGCAGATATTAAAGGCGAGAAACTTTGTGAACCAATATTTTCGGAATACCATGTTTCTCTTGATGTAACCGGTAAATTGGGTGAACTTGCTAATGCAGGAACGTTGCTTAAATACTGGGACATATCCATTGCAAAGGATGTAACAGCAAAATTTATAAATGGCTATGTCCCCAAGTATTCGAAAGATTACGAAACAGAGGAAGTAATTAACCGCCTCCTTCATGGCAACAAATCCGAAAAGACGAAGAATGAATTATTTGACATGATAAAAGAGGGGTTACCTGAAACATTTCACCATATTGCCAAGTGGGCTTTAAATCCATCTGATAAGCGGGATAAATTTACAGGTATTGAGGCATTAGGCATACTAAAGGCTGATGTGGATAATCTTGGACTTATCTTTGCCTGTGGGCTAAGGAGACAAAGCCTTTCAAGACTTGCTACATTGAGCAGGCAGATGAATAACTATTTTTCTATATATCTACCACACTTATTAAGCAAGACGGATGAATTCAGAAATATATATACAGTTTTTGCAGGAGGTGATGACCTTTTCCTGATTGGTCCATGGAACAGGATTATTGATTTTGCTATATTTCTGAATAATTCATTTGCTGATTATGTCTGCGGCAACAGCCAGATAACCATCTCTGCTGGAATAAGTATCAATAAGCCAGGTGAACCTGTTCCCTCCATTTCTGAAAGAGCAGAAGACGCACTAAAGAAATCAAAAAGGAATGAGAGGAATTCAATAACTCTTTTTGATGAGCAGGTAAAATGGCATGATTTTAAAAAGCTGGACGAAATTAAAAAGACTATTTCTGATTGGCTGGATAAAAAATATATCAACAATGCTATGCTGTTCAGATTAAATACCTTCTCTAATATGGCAAAGCAGGAAAAAGAGCTTTTAAAAATAAAAGAAGGGGTTGATATGGAAGAAATGGAATGCCTGAAATGGCATGCAAAGTTTAAATATAATCTGGTTAGAAATATCGGAAAAGATTTAAAAGGCGAAGAAAAAGATAAAGCTATAAAGGAGGTGGAAAGAGCTGCTGAGTGGCTTATCCAGTATGGCGGCGCTATGAAGATTCCTGTATGGCAGATTATTTATAATCAAAGATAAGGAGGTAAAATATGGAAGTGAAATTTTGGAAAGACAAGGCTAAAAAGCAGATTGACCCTGATTTATTTTCTTCAAAGGCAGAGGGGTTGGCTAAAAAGATATTTGAGGAAGGAAACAATAAAACAAACAAGCCAACTCAGATACGGAAATTTTACGATGAAGTATTACTATTCGACAGTATGTTAAAAACAAATCCTGCCGATTTTGAAAATATTCTGCCTTATCTAAAAATGCTCAATGCAAAGGCTGCTTACTCAATGGGTAGAGACCTTGTTTCAAAGGGATTCAAGGATTTTATATTCGCATCCTTAAATCAAATAAAGGATGAAGATGACTTTGATGCCTTTGCAGGATTATTTGAGGCATTTATGGGTTATTATAAGTTTTATGATGAAAAGGGAGAAAGACAACCTTTTCAAGGAGGTAGAAGATGAAACTCACAGAAATCAAAAAACTTGAAGGTAAGATTATTTTAAAAAGTGGTCTTCATATAGGCTCTGGAAATATGGAAATGCACATCGGCGGAACAGACAGCCCTGTTATTAAACATCCTCATACCCTTGAGCCATATATCCCCGGCTCTTCTTTAAAGGGAAAGGTCAGGTCCTTACTGGAGATGGAAAGCGGGCTGATGATTTATACAGAGGGAGATGTTGTGTCCAGTAAGATACTGCAAAAGAATGGAGTCAAAGATAATTCAGCTTTAAAAGCCAAGTGCGAAGCAATCCTCAAAATCTTTGGCTCAAGCGGAGCAGATATTAAAGACGAGACTGCATTTGGTCCAACGAGGGTATCTTTCGCTGATTGTTATCTGGACGATGACTGGCAAAAGATGGCAAAAAATAACCGTTGGTTACTGACAGAAGAAAAATCTGAAAATGTTATCAACAGAATCAAAGGCACAGCAGAACATCCGAGATTTATAGAACGAGTTCCAGAAGGGACAAGGTTTAAATTCCTTGTTACATTCAAGGTCCTACATTATGATGATGCCGCGCTTTTTGACACGGTTCTTTTAAAGGGTCTTAAACTTCTTGAGATGGATGCACTTGGAGGAAGCGGAAGCAGGGGATATGGAAGGATTGCATTTGAGTTTAAAGATAATAATATGGATGATAAATTCAAGGCATTAAACCCTTTTAGTGAGGAGAAGAAACCTTGAAACTTTATAAAATAACAATCAAACCTGTTACTGGATTCGGCACACCGTTAAAGGGCGATACCATCTTTGGACATTTCTGCTGGC
Organism: Deltaproteobacteria bacterium; assembly: GCA_016219285.1. Classification (GTDB taxonomy): domain Bacteria; phylum Desulfobacterota; class GWC2-55-46; order UBA9637; family UBA9637; genus JACRNJ01. Next base: position 32,114 of record JACRNJ010000002.1, on the reverse strand, counting down.
AGATTGCCTATGATTCACGGCTTGTCGGCAAGTCATTTGATGAACTGCTTTCAAATTACAGTGTAAAACCTTTTACAGTCTTTTCATCCATGTATCCTAAATTTATTAAAGGCACGGATTCCTATTACGCATTTAAAACTCCAAACTTACCGATGGATGAGTTGTTCAATCTGCCTGAGGATAAAAAAGAAAAAATCGGTAAGCGTAAAGACTTAAAAGCCAAAGAATGGATGTTAATAAAAGAAAGGCAAAAATTCGCATCTTTTAAGGGTCTAAAATTCATGGATGATAAGGAATTGCTTGAAACAGCAAATGCCAATATAACAGATGAGATGCGGAAAAAGATGCGAAGGGCAGGCTCCAAGAAATTTGCTGCTATTTTTTCTCAAAGCCATAATAAGATAAATAGACTCACCAATACGACTGGCGAAGAAGGTTTTGCTCCTTATGCTGTTGCACAGCAAGTATTTTATCCAGAAACTGAACTGGCATTGTTTGTTGGTTTTGATGAGGTGCTTGTGAATATTGAACAAATAATGACTGGACTGGAAAGAATAGGAATATCAGGTTTTGGCAAAGACGCCTCAACAGGACTTGGCAGGTTTGAACTTGGAGAGGATGCAGAAGTTGACCTGTCAAAGATGGGGAGTGATTCACCCGATGCCTGTTATACCCTTTCCCCATGTGTCCCTGAAAAAGATACTTTTGCAGAAATGTTTTTTACACCCTTTACAAGATTTGGAAGGCATGGGGATGTTCTTGCAAAATCAAGCAATCCATTCAAAAACCCTGTTATCATGGCAGATGAAGGGGCAATATTTAAACCTAAAACTCATGAAGTTTTTCGCAAGCCATACATTGGGAGAGCAGTATCCAATATATCAAAGGCAGAGCCAAAGACAGTAACACAGGGATACTCCCTTTATATTCCTGTGAGGCTTATCCCCGAAGACATTACTCAAGGAGTGGAGGGATAAATGGAAAAACCATTAAAAGTCAGATTACACATAATTTCACCTGTTCATATCGGTTGTGATGATGTCTATGAGCCTACGAGCTTTGTAATAGATGAGAAAAAACAGAAATTGATAGAATTTGACTCAATGGAATTTATAAAGTTTCTTTCAGCAGAGGAAAGACAAAAGTTTACGGCTATCTGTATGCAGGACAATATCGCATCCATTGTAAGTATCTACAAATTCATTTCAGGTAAACAAGTTAAAGGCAGAGAGGTTGAGATAGCCAAAGAATTAATATCTCATTATAAAAAGGTTAGAGACCTGCCTACTTATGGTAAGGACAGTGAAAAGAAAATTAGGCAAGAACTTAATCAATTTACTATAAGCAGGACTGCATATAATCCGCACAACAACCTACCCTATATTCCGGGCTCATCATTAAAAGGCTCTTTAAGAACTGCATATTTGAGCAAATTGGCAAGGGAAGGAAAAATTAAAGACTGTTGGAATAAATACTTGCAGCAAAATGAATTAAATCCTGATTTTAAAAAATATGATTTTATTGGTAAAAAAAAGGTGGCAAAAAGATTAGAGACAGATTTACTTCAAGGAGATTTTTCAACCGACCCTTTTAGGATGGTTAAGGTTTCTGATTTTTTGCCTGTTGGCGATGTAAAAACCAAAATAGTCTATGCTGTTAATAAAAAGAAGAAGACATCAAAGTTTGAGGCACGGGGACCATTCCAAATACTTGAAACAGTAAAAGAAGGTTCAGTATTTGAAGGAATAATCAATATTCAGCAACCTGAACAGAAGTCAGGGATTCAAGAGCCTATTCAAGCAAAAGAATTCTTAAAATCAATTAACGATTTTTACATACCAGCAGTCAATGAGGAGAATAAGATTACAAGAGAAATTAACGCCGGCTCCGTAGTTGTCAGCAGGATAAATGAAAAATTCAAAGGAATATTGGAACAAACAGCCTTTTTACTCCGCATTGGCAGACATTCGGGTGCAGAGGCAGTAACCATAGAGGGGAACAGATACATAAAAATTATGCAGGGTAAAGGTCAACCACCAAAATTCTTTGACCATACAACCACCATCTGGCTCGCCTCTGAGACAAGTAAGCCAAATACAAATAACGGCCTCTCCCCCTTCGGCTGGGCGGTGGTGGAAGCGGTGGACTAAAAAAAAGAAGTTCACGGCTAAAGTTTTTGTTAGAATAGAGCAGACCTAACTTAAGGAGGTAAAATATATGCAGCAAACTTTGGCTAAAGTGAAAAATATAGAGAAGTTCATTCAGAAGTATGGAGAAGATGTTGTTATTTCTCAGACGATTGCCAAGATGTTGGAATATAAAATCCAGAAATACGGTGAAGATATAAAAAGACTGGGTAAAGAATTAAAACGATTTGAACGGAAATACAAAAAAGAGTCTTCTGTATTTTTTGATGAGTTTAATAATGGCAGGGTCGGAGATGATATGGACTACATTGAATGGGCGTCTCTTTATCAAATGTATCGCCGCCTTGTTGAGAAAAAGGCTAAACTTGGGGAAATTGAGTAAATGATTGATGATTATTTCAATGATATTATTGAAAGCCTCATCGTTAGTCACTCGGTCTCTTCGTTTAAGATTTTAAGAAAAGAACTTACCGAAGAAGATGGTTATATTCGTATCAAATGCAACTTATCAAATGGCGATGTCCTTGAATTTGCCGAATATATCGTTGTTCACAAAGATAAACTCAGATTAGAAACATATAGTTATCATTGGCAAGGCAACGATGGCAGATTAATTAAAAGGTGGGATAATGTTGCACATCATAAAGAAGTAAAAACTTTCAGGTATCATCTTCATCTGGCTGACGGTAGAGTTATTGAATCTGTCAAGGCAACCCTCAAGAGAATATTATCGGATATAGGAAAGACAATAATTGTCAATGAATAAAAATTTCTTTCCTCCCCCTTCAACTGGGGGTGATGGAGGTTTGGTAAGATCGTAAACCGTGCCCGTTTAGCCTGTCAGTTGAATAATAAGGAAAATGTCAGAAGGAGGTATATAAATGGCTATTAGTCAGGCGCAGATTGAAAAAATAATTTCTTTAGCAAAGTCTTATGGCGCAACACGACTAATTCTCTTTGGCAGCGCTGTAGAAATGCCTGAAAAGGCAAGGGATATTGATGTTGCCTGTGATGGAGTGCCCGGGTGGAAACTGTATGAGTTTGCTGCAAGAGTAGAAGATGAGATTGGAACTAATTTAGATATTGTGCCATTAAGCCCCCCATCCAAATTTACGGAATACATAAAGACAAAAGGAAAGATTTTACTATGACATCTGATGAACTTAAAAAGGAAATCAATATTGAACTGGAATTGATAGAAACAGTATTGCAAGAATTATCTTTGTTGCGTAAGGATGTGGCTGGCAGGGAGCCGACTATTCGTGAAAAGACTGCCGCTGCTGGTTTCATGGCACAGTTTTACGGAGGCATAGAAAATATCCTTAAACGTATCAGCCGTTTTCACAATATCCCTTTGCCAACAGGTGATGCATGGCATATTGAGTTGTTCAAGAGATTCTGTGAACCTTCTTATAAACCTCTGCCTGCAATATTTGATGAATCTCTCTCGTTAGATATGTCACCTTTCCGTAAGTTCAGACACGTTGTTTATCACGGATATGGGTTTCAGTTAGACTGGGAGCGCATGAAAGAAGGATTGGGAAATATAGATGAAGTATTCTCAATATTTAAGGCAAAACTCATTAACTATATGCGAACTTTATAACCTCCCCCTTCGGCTGGGCGGTGCTGGAGGTTTTCTAAAAAATGGACTTCAATCTCGTTCTCTCAAAACTCCACATCTGCCATTGACGGAGAAGGCATCCTCTGTGCCATGATGGACGGGTTTGCTATGGGTCAGAGAGGCAAGATTTGAAATGCTCAAGAGGGCTAAAACATAGGAGAAGTATGATGAACACACTGTATCTATGTCCTTCTGGTATCTCTGTGCTTGAGTATCTTAAAAGAAATAATATTGATACCTCTTTGGAGAGTCTGAATGATTTTCTAAAAAATGCAGACGAATCCATACTTACAAAGGCGTCTGCTGAAATCAATTCCTTATTTCACATGGGGATTATGCAAGATGATAGGGTTGTTTTCTTGAGCAGTGACACAGATGAGGGAGAGATGGCAGCAAATTCTCTGGCAAAGAAATTAGAGAAAATTAAAGGTTGCAATACCGTAATCAAACGAATAAAGGGACTGCAAATTCAAGATAGAAAAGAGTTTGACAGAACAGGAATTCCTAATCTCACAGAGGTTATTATTAACGAGGTGGAAAGCAACAGACATTATTATAATATAGTTTTGAATGCAACTGCCGGCTATAAAGCCGCTGTGCCTTATTTAACCTTCATTGGTATGATATTTCACCTGCCAATTAGGTATATATTTGAGCGGTCAGAAAGCATTATTGAATTGCCGCCAATACCCATAGACTTTGATATTGAAAGGCTAAAGAGGCTTGAACCTGTAATTGACAGGATTACTTCTGATTATATGCCTATTAAATATTTTCGTGATGCGACAGGATATTCCTATGACGATATTGAACATGACACACGGGATATTCTGTTTAGAGAAGATGATTTTATAACCCTTCGTCCTGTGGGGCGCATTCTTTACCAGCGTTACTTGCAAATCAAAGGAAATAAAGTTTACATTTCACAGATAGTCTCAAAAAAGTTGGAATTCGGGTCATATGATAAGCAGGCATTTGAAAACTTGTTTAAAAAAATGAAAGACCCCATTCATTTGCAAAGCAAAATTCATCCGGAAATTAAGAAAAAAGGGAAGATAGACCTTGACTGTTATAAGGGGGGATCTACCAGCGAACGAATATTTTTCTACACAGAAGATAAGCATGTCTATATTTGTGAAATATTTATGCACGATGAATATGAAAGAACTATAGAACAAGGCGGATTATTGCTGGAGAAATTTGAAAATAAAAAAACATTTAAGGAAGCATATTAACCATGTGGGAGACAATAGCAAGAACTTCTGATATAGCAGGCATCATCACATTCATCGTCTTTGTAGCGACTGTTCTGATAGTCTTGTCAAGGGCATTGCGCTACAAAAGGCGGATTAAGAAGGCGATTGAAAGGGGCAAAGGACTGTGTGTTGCACTGGTTGTGAGTCTAAAACCCGGTGAGAATATAAGAGGTCATGTGGAGACTTATTTAAAAGAGAAGGGCATGACAATGGAGATTTCGGAAATTGATAAAAAAGGAGTGTCAATCCATACAATATCTGAAATGAGGAAAGATTTTATCCGTAAAAAGAGAGAACTTACGGAAAGAGGTGTAAAGGAAGTCCACCTGTTTTATGAAGGACCTGTTGCCTCTGCCTTTTTCCTTGCCGATTGCCTGAATAACTGGGTGCCTGTGTATATCTACCATTTTCACAGGGATGGCGGATATGAATGCTGGGGGCTTCTCACAGAATCCCTTGAAAGAATAGCGACAGAGGAATTAATAAGAGAGGTAACAAAGGATGCCTGAAGTAGTAATTGACCTATCTCACCTTTTTAACGGCAATGCTAAGTTAGCCGAAGTTGACACCTATATTCAAAAAGCAAAATCCCTTGCAGGCGAAGGCAATAATATTATTCTTACAGGCGCTGCCCCTGTCTGGCTCTATCTAAAGATTGCTCATGCCCTGCACGGCAAGGCAAGAAAATTAATATACAGAAGTCCTGTTACAGGCGATGTGGTGATATTTGACCACTCACCTGATTAACACACCCCTGCCCCTCTCAAGAGGGGAATAATTATGCCAAACCTTTACCTTACAGAGCAAGGCTCCATCCTGCGGAAGACGGGAGACAGGCTGATTGTGGAAAAGGACGATGCCGTTCTTCTTGATGTGGAGTGCCATAAGATTGATTCCGTCCTGATATTCGGGAATGTTCAGTTTACGACTCAGGCTGTGTGGGAAATGTTTGAGCATGGGATAGAGATGGCAATACTATCAAGGAGCGGCAGGCTGATTGGGCAGATTACATCGCCTGCGACAAAGAATATAGAGTTGAGGCTCGCCCAGTTTAAAAGACATGATGACAACGGGTTTAAAATGAGTTTTTCAAAAAATATTATAAAAGGCAAGATAAGAAACTCTGTGCAGTTTATGAGGGGTTTCAGTTACAATCACCCGGAGATACCCCTGTCCGAAGAGATCGCGGCTATGGAGTCTATCCGGCAAAAGGTGGATAGAGCGGCGGAACAGGACGGCCTTAACGGTCTCGAAGGTATTGCGGCAAGACATTATTTCAGCGGACTGAGCAAGATGATGTTGGGCGCCTTTGGTTTTGACGGCAGGAGAAAACATCCTGCCCCTGATCCGGTAAACGCACTCCTCTCGCTTGGCTACACTTTGGTTTTTAACGAAATATCATCGCTTCTTGATGGCATGGGTTTTGACCCATATCTCGGCTATTACCACAAGGTGGATTACGGCAGGGCGTCCCTTGCATCGGATTTGCAGGAGGAGTTCAGGGCTCCGATTGTTGACCGCCTCACCTTGCGCCTTATCAACAACCGCATGTTGACCCAAGGGGATTTTTACAAGAACCCAAAAGGCGAAGGCATGTATCTCACAAGAGAGGCGATGAAGCGATACTTTGCCGAATATGAGGAGCTAATGAATAACGAATTTATCCATTCTGATACAAAGGAAAAGACAACATTCAGGAAGTGTTTCAGAATACAGATAGAAAAACTTGCTGCATGTGTCCAGGGCGAGAACGAATACATGCCGTTCCTGATGGATGTATGATATGCTTTACCTTGTCTCTTACGACATACCTGATACGCCGAGACGCACAAAGATTGCCAAGATACTGGATGACTTCGGCGACAGGGTTCAATACAGCGTGTTTGAGTGCCTGATAGACGGGGAACTTTTGGAGAAGATGACGGCAAGGCTTATGAAGGCGGTCAACGAGGCAGAAGACAGCATACGGATTTATACCCTGTGCGGCAATTGTGAAAAGGCAATCAGGATTATCGGTCAGGGGGAGGTGAGCAAAGAGGAAAAAGTTTATATATTGTAATCAGTTGCACGGATTTTTAAAATCTGCCAAATCAGAGGCAGGTTACAGGAATTATCGTAACATGCCGTAAGCATTATGCAATACGCTCTTTGACAATTTCATAATGAAACATGAAAAGAGGTGAAAAGATGTTGATAAACAGAGGTTACAGAAAAGGAGGTTATAATATTTTGATATTTATAAAGAAAAAGTGGGTGGTGAGAGAAACTAAGACCTTATGTAGAAGGGATTGCGACTATGAAGGTAGATAGAGGAAAAGAAGATGGGAGAAGAGAGAAACTAAGACCTTATGTAGAAGGGATTGCGACTATTACTGTTGTCTTCACAATACCCCCTATTATTCGAGAGCCAAGTAGGGTGGGCTATGCCCACCAAAATAGTAAAGGCCAATAATGTCTAATTACCGTAGAGCAAGAGATGGCAATACATACTTTTTCACATTGGTAACCTATCAACGACAACCTATTCTTTGTTTGGAGGCGTGTAGAAAGGTTTTAAGAGATGTAATAAATGAAGCCCGATTCTCGTATCCCTTTAAAATGGAAGCATTGGTCTTGCTGCCGGATCACCTGCACTGCATATGGAGATTGCCTGACGGTGATGTTAATTATTCCATGAGATGGGGGTTAATTAAAAAAGAGTTTACCAAGAGGGCAAGAAATTTGGTGGACACAGCCCACCCTACAAAATCACGGGAACGGCATAGGGAAGGTACAATATGGCAGAGACGTTTTTGGGAACATCAGATAAAAGATGAGAGGGATTTTGCTATCCATTGTGATTATATACATTATAATCCCGTAAAACATGGATTGGTAATGTCCCCTAAAGATTGGATATATTCAACCTTTCACAGATATGTAAAAGCAGGGGTATATCCAAGGGAGTGGGGTATGAGCGAAATAAATTTTACGGAAGATATTGGTGGTGAATAATATCAAGATGGTGGGATGGTGGGCACAGCCCACCCTACAGAAGGGATTGCAAGATGTTAGACAATTTTTATTTCTCTAAATTTTCTCTTTCTTTAAAGGCAAAAGACCCTATAGTCATGCCTCCGTACAAGGGTTCAACTTTTCGCGGCGGTTTTGGGCATGCATTCAAAAAGATAGTATGCACTGTTAAAAGACAGACCTGCGACAATTGCCTTCTCAAATCAAAGTGCATCTACTGTTATATATTTGAAACCCCACCGCCGGAAGGCTCAAAGGCGCTCCGTAATTACAAAAGCATCCAGCACCCATTTGTTATAGAGCCTCCCCTTGAAAAAAAGACAACATATCTTCCCGGCGAAACCTTGCTCTTTAATCTGCTCCTTATAGGCAGGGCAACAGAATATCTACCATACTTTATCTACACATTTGACGAACTTGGAAAATTGGGGATTGGAAAGGGAAGGGGAAAATATGAACTCCTGGAAGTAAAACATCTAATGACGGATGGCAGATATGAACCGATTTATTCTTCCAATGACAGGACATTGAAAGGGAGTTGCAATATCCTAACAGCTTCGGATATCATGCGCGCTAAAAAGGAGAATATTAAAACTCTGCGTCTTAACTTCTTAACCCCTCTCCGCATAATTTCAGATGGAGACCTCGTTGTAGACTTTAAGTTTCATCATCTCATAAGAAGCCTTTTAAGGAGGGTGTCAACCTTATCTTATTTCCACTGCGGCAAAAGACTTGAGCTTGACTTTAAAGGACTCATAGAAAGGGCAGAAAAGATTGAAACTGTGTCAAGCGAACTCAAGTGGTATGATTGGGAAAGGTATTCCGCAAGACAGGATGTTAGGATGAAGATGGGAGGACTCATAGGAAAGATTGATTTTAAAGGCAATATGGAAGAGTTTATGCCTTTAATCAGGCTTGGCGAATTTATCCATGCAGGTAAAGGAACAAGTTTTGGTCTGGGAAAGTATGAAATAGAATGATAGGTGGAATCAAGGGGTCAAAAGTCTCTCATACAACTCCACATATCTCTTTGCAGACCGCTGCCATGAAAAATCCTGCTGCATGGCAGTCTGAGCAAGTTTTTCCCATTCTTTCTTGTTAGGAAATATTTTAACAGCCTCTTTTATCTTCGTGAGCAATGCATGGCTGGAATATTCATTAAACTTAAAACCATTGCCTGTCGGCTCATTCGAAAATCCCCTCTTTAGTAGAGGGTGGCTGGGGGGCGGGGTATAATCCTGAATCGTATCATCAAGCCCGCCTGTTGCCCGCACTATCGGGATTGTGCCGTATTTCAGGCTGTATATCTGGTTCAGACCGCATGGCTCGTATTTTGAAGGCATGAGGAACATATCAGAGCCTGCCTCTATCTTATGGGCGAGCTTGTTGTCAAATGTAATCTTTACGCCGAGTTTTTTGGGATATTTTTTTGCAAGTTCTGCAAACAGGTCGTGATATTTTTTCTCCCCTGTGCCGAGCACAACCATGCCTATATTCATTGACATCAAATCTTCCATTGCCTGCGAAAGTATGTCAAAACCCTTCTGGTCCGCAAGTCTTGATATTATTCCGATAACAGGCGCATTATCCGGCAGATTGAGCATATACTCTCTTAAAAGATCTTTCCTGCACTCTGCCTTGCCGCTTAAATTTTTATAATCATAGTTTGCAATTGTAAATTTATCCTTTTCAGGGCTCCAGTCGTCATAGTCAACGCCGTTCAGCACGCCAAAAAGCTTGTCCTTCTTTGCCATTAAGACACCTTCCAGGCCATAACCAAATTCAGGGGTCTGGATTTCCTTGCTGTATTTTTCGCTGACTGTTGTAACAATATCTGAAAATATAATCCCTGCCTTTAACAGATTCATATTCCCCCAGAACTCAATCCCATCCGGAGTAAAGGCTCCTTGAGGCAAACCTGTTAAACTAAAGTGAGACTCCGGAAATTGTCCCTGATATGCAATGTTATGGATGGTAAATACTGTTTTAGTGTTTGCAAAAAACTGAGCATCTTTATAAATGGTTTTTAGATATGTGGATATAAGACCTGTCTGCCAGTCATGGCAGTGGATGATATCGGGTTGAAAATCAAGTTTTTTGATTGCCTCAATTACTCCCCGTGAAAACAAGATAAACCTTTCTGCATTGTCAAAATAGTCGCCGTCTGGCATGGTGTATAGATATTTCCTGTCGTAGTATTCATCCCGTTTTAAAAAATAGGCGGGTATACCATTGGCTGAGCCTTCAAACACAGACACATCTATCTCCCTGAAACCAAGCGGCACAGAAACCTGAATGCCGGTGTCTTTGATATCGGTTTTTTCGCCTGGCTCCTGTATTTGCCTGTAAAACGGCATAATAAGCCTTACTTCGCAGCCAAGGCCTTTAAGAACTTTTGGTAATGCTCCCGTCACATCTGCCAATCCGCCTGTCTTTGCAAACGGTATTGCCTCCGGTGTTGCGATAAGGATCTTAATGGGTTTCATAGCCTATTTACACCTCCGGTTTATATTTCATTGCAAGGTTTTATCATCTTAAGGAAATTTTTTCAATCAAAAGGACGCCTCATAACTTCAGCGCAGTCAGGAAAAATAGTGCGGTCTTAAAAACAAAAAAGGCAGACCGCTTAGTCTGCCTTTTTTGGATAACCCTCTTAAGTGATTTTAAAAAATTTATAAGAGCAATCTAAAACCTTTTTAATGCCCTTTCTTGAGTTCAGGCTTTGGCAGTGCGCTCCAGTCTATCTTTACCTCTGGATGCATCTCTTTGTGCTTCTTGCCGCTGTAGGCATATTCCATAGTCTCCTTGTAGAACTCAACATGCTTTGCATTATCAGCTTTCCCATCGCCGAATTTATCTCCGGACTGTGCAGGGGTTACTGTAACAACTGTGTCAAACCAACCCTGCCCGCCGCCTATCGGGTCTGCCGAAACAACAATCACATCGTTTGGATTAACGCCTTCTGTCTTCCACCAGATATTCTTGATGTCCGCATCATCTGCAGCGCCGTACTGGCCATTGCCGCTCATCTTATTTGCAGTTGCGAATCTGCCAAACTTTGTGCCAAATGTATTGGATACTGCGATAACCTTTGGATGGATGCCCTCTGTAACCCTTACCTTTGTCACAATATAACCGACACCGCTTGTGATTCTGATAAGGTCACCGTTCTTTATACCAATCTTTTGGGCAGTTGCAGTATTTATCCATGCAGGATTAGAATGCACCATCTCGGTCAGCAATTTGACATTTGGCGTCCTTGACTGGACATGGACATTCCATTTAAATGTGGTAAGTATCATCTGGTCATCAGACAGTTTTGATGAGCCGTCCTTGTTCCAGTGCCATGGGTGTGCCTTAAATACAGGAAGCGGGTTGAACCCATACTTCTCCCATGAGGCCACATGGATGTTTATCTTCCCATCGCCAGTGCCGAATCCTGCCCGTTTTTTACCATCCACTGTTACCTTGCCCTTTGGGTCTTCCTTATAAGGAAGACCATACTCTGCCTTTATCGGTATGCCATCTTTGCCGACAATCATGCCTGTTTTTGGGTCAAGTTTCCCGTAGATCGGGTAAACACCATCTTTTTTGAACTGTTCCCAGTCAGGTACTACGCCTGCAAACTGCTGTTTCACATAATCCTCTCCATCCTTGAAGTTCCATGACTTTTTCATGCCCCTGCTGCCGTCAGAGTCTATTTTGTGGATTATCATCTTGAGGATTTCCCTGAACTCTATTGCCTCGCCAAGCGGTTTTACAACAGGCTGTCTTAAGCCAACCCATGGCCATAAACTCGAAGGCATACTCTCAGGGTCATATCTTTCAAGATAACTGCAGTCAGGCAGGATTATGTCAAAGAGGGCTGTATCCTCGTTCATCTGGTTGTCTATCTTGAAACTGAACGGGATGAGTTTCTCATCCATCTGCACCTCTTTCCATACACTGGCAGCAGGGAAGGTATATGCTGCAGAGTTCATGTATCTCATAAGCACCTTTATCTTCTGCTTGCCTTCCTTAATCCAGAAAGGCACAAGGTGTGAAACCTTGTGTCCTGCCAATGGATAATCAGGCGGTGAAGAAAGGAAACTCGGCTCCTTGCCGCCCGCTGGTCCATCTGCAGGCTGACCATAGCCCATGCCCCTTGGCAGACAATAGCCGCCTTTTACCTCAATGTTGCCTGTGATTATTGGCAGAAGCATTGTGCATCTTTCATTATATGAGCCGTAGAGACGCATTGCAGGTCCCCTGTAGGTGTATGTTGTTGCTGGTTTTACACTGGCAAATTCAATGGCAACCCTTTTAATCTGCCTTGCTGGAACACCTGAATATTTTTCAGCCATCTCGGGCGTATACTGCTTTAGGTATTCTGCAAGTTTATCTGCAGGATAGTTAGTCCATTTGTTGATAAAATCTGTATCCGCAAGACCCTCGCTCATAATTACATTTGCCATTGCAAGCGCAATAATAGCATCTGTGCCCGGGAATATTGGATACCATTCATCACTCTTTGCAGCAGTGTTTGTAAGACGGACATCAAATGTTACAAGCTTTGCCTTGTTTTTTACGGTACCTTCCACAACCCTTTGCGAATATGGATTATGGAAATATGCTGCCTCAAGGATGTTGCTGCCAAAATTGAGGATGTATTTTGTATTTGCAAAGTCAGGGGTTTCAATGTCAGGTCCCCATGTAGGCTCCATGCCTATCTTCTTTGAGGATTCACAGACGGATGTGTGGTTCACGCCTGTGTTTGTCCCGAGTGTCTTCATAAACCTGCCATATGCGCCGCCGCTTCTATCCCTGCCCCAGTGGAGCATGGTTTCATTTGGATGTCCGCTGTCTATAACAGCCTTTAACTTGCCTGCAACCTCTGTTATAGCCTCATCCCATGAAACCCTCTTATACTGACCGCTTCCCCTTGTGCCAGTCCTCTTTAAAGGATAGAGGATTCTGTCAGGGTCATAAACATGCCCTATGCCTGAATTACCTTTTGCGCAAAGCCTTCCCCTTGTTGAAACATGCTTGTCATTGCCCTCCAGTTTCTTTACCCTTCCGTCTTTAATATAGGCAAGTCCGCCATCTTCTATATTGCAGACAAGACAGGTGTATGGGACGACCTTATCAAAATCGCTGCCCTTATTGGTTATGCCGCTACTTTTATCAACTGCAACACCCCTGCCGCCAAGTTCAAGTTCCATTGCATTTGCAAATGGACCTTCTATTGCCATGACAGCGCCTGTTGCAGCGCCTAATTGTATAAATCGTCTTCTATTTAATTCCATAAGGTTTTACCTCCTTAATTAACGTTTCAAGTTTCAAGTTGCAGGTTTCAAGTTTTTTATACTTGCACCTTGCAACTTGCATCCTGTAACTATCCTTTTACTTTCCTCCCAGTCCATTCACAACCTGGTCTATCTTGCCGGAAACAAAGTCTTCGGTCTTTACCTGAACTTGCCCTTCTAATGCGCCACGGTCAACAAGGTTGCCGTCAAGACCAATATAATGGACATGCGGGTCATCGCAGTCATTTGGCGGGGCAGGTCTGGCAGCATTGGTTCCAAGTATCTTTGCAACCTCGCTCTTTGGATCCGAAGCGTCTCCGTAGATTCTTGCCCTGCCAAGACAGGTCTGGACACATGCAGGGACAAGCCCCTTGTCAACCCTGTGGGCGCACTGATTGCATTTTTCAGGCATCCCTGTCATTGGGTTTCTTGAGAATGCGCCAATGGGACATGCCTCTATTGCGGCATCTATCTCCTTATCAATCTGCTTCTGTGTTCTTCCCTTGGTAAGTTTCTCATAATCAACTGTAACTATGCCGTCAGGTCTTCTTGAAACTGCACCAACGCCATTATTTTCAGACGCCTCAATGCAATTACCACACTGTGCGCAAATCCACTGATAAAAATGTCTGCGGACATAAGGATACTTTCCTACCTCCTTTGTTCTGATATGTGTCCTCCATACACCCAGAGGGACATCATTTTCTGTCTTGCAAGCCACTGTGCACGCATGGCAGCCTATGCAGCGTCTTACATCCATAACCATTGTCATTCTTGCCATAAATCCACCTCCTTTAAATTTGGTTGATTCTAAATATCTTTGTAGGGTCTCGCCAACACCTCCTTTTTTTTATTATTTTTTACCCTCTTTTAATACAATCTCTCCTGCTAACCGCACCTTTTTCCTACTCTATACCAAGCCTTTCCTTCTTAGCCTCCATTTCCGGCCATGGCACCTTTTTATGAACAAGGTTGAAGTGGCATTCGATGCATGTCATATTTTCTTTAATTCCTATCTTATGCGGTTCCAAAGCTTCATCCATACCGGCCCCGGATGTACTGTGACACTCCTTGCATGGCCTGCTGTCATCTTTTAAAAATTCCTCCCGGACACGTTTTGCCATCTTGTGCCTGATATCTTTTTCCCACTTTTCCATATCTTTTGTCATTGCCTCCATTACCTCTTCCCATGGAGAAATTGCAAGATACATATATCCGGCAAAAGCTGCTATTGTATGCGGCCTATGGCAATTGACACATCCTGCTTTATGCTCTGTTTTCGTAGAGTAATGTTCGGACTTTGTGTACTCAAAATAAGGATGAGGGTGGCATTCAGCACATCCGACCATTACTCCTCCAGAGACCTTATAGTGTTTATCATTTGCTTCATAATCTTTATCGTCATACAGTGTCTCATGGCATATACTGCAGAAAACCGGTTTTTTAATGCTTCCATAAGTTAGAAATAAAGGCAATACAATAAAGACAAACATAAAGCCAGTTATAGCAGCCGCAATTTTCCAGTATTTGCGGAGCAGAAAAAAAACCTTTGATTCATTATGACTCATGAATTAACTCCAGCATTTTTTTATAAAATGCAATATGTTTAGCATTGTCAACTTGAATATCTCCGTAGCGGTCTTCAGCCTTTGCCGGCTCAATTGTTATAACCACGTCGCTCCAGCCCTGTCCCCCGCATATAGGGTCAGGAATAACAGGTATTATTTCGTTTGGATTTACGCCACTATCATTCCACCATAGGTTATGACGGATATCTTTATCGTGAGGCAGGCCATCCTCAAAAAAGGTATTATCTTTTGGTTTAGCCTTAGCTACCCTCCCGTATGCCAAATGGCCGAAGGAAGAGGAAATTGCTGCAACCTTGGGGTGTATTGAAATAGTGGTTCTCGCCTTTGTTACCATATATCCTACTGGTGAAATAATCCTTACAAGCACCCCGTCTTCAATGCCAAACTCCTTTGCTGTCTCCTTGTTTATATGCACGGGGTTTGAATGAAGCATCTCTGAAAGATATTTTGTATTTGCGGTAATAGAGTTTATATGGAAACCTGCCTTATATGTGACAAGTATCAATTCATCCTTTTTTATATCCTTATGCAAGGGTATCTGCTTCCATGTTGGCAGTGGCTGCAATCCTTGCTTTTCAAATCCCTTTGAATATATCTCTATTTTCCCTGAGGGCGTATCAAATCCTTTTTTTCTGTGAATTCCGTATTCTGCCTCAACCGGATTATCGCTTTTATCTACTATTTTTTTTGTCTTCGGGTCAATCTTTCCATAGATAGGCCATACGCCGTTTTCTTTCAAAGCTTCATAGCCGCCGGCCTTTTTAAAACCTGGTATTTCGTCAAGCTGTCCCTTCATCCATCCATCTGCTATGAATCCCCAATACTTTTTCATACCGCGGCTGCCGTCGGTGTCCACATTTTCTATAATCATTTTAAGCGCCTCTCTCGTCTCCTTTGCCTCACCCATAGGCTTAACAACAGGCTGTCTTAAACCTATCCATGGAAAAAGCGATGGGCTCGTATCTGATTCTGTCCGTTCAAGATAATGGGCATCAGGAAGGATGATATCAGCATACAGAGCGGTCTCACTCATAAATGGGCTGAAATCAACAATAAAGGGAATGACGGATGAGTCTTTAAGTGTTTCTCTCCACATGTTTGCTGCTGGGCTTGAATAGACCGGATTGGTCATATAATTAAACAAGATGCCTGCCTTTATTTCTCCATCCCTAACCCTAAAAGGAAATAAATATCCGGGGTCCCCTAACGGAAAGACTTGTCTTAATTTAATTTTCGGTACAGGCGGCGCAGGCTCGACATTAAGCCAATTAACATATCTCGGCAGACAATATCCGCCTTTGTTCTCTATGTTTCCGGTAATAATTGGCAGAAGCATGCATGCCCTTTCAGAGTATACGCCATAAGGGTGCGCGCTTACGCCCCTGTATGTAAAGATTGAAGCCGGCTTAGTAGTCGCAAATTCCTTTGCTATTCTTATAATATCTTTGGCAGGCACCCCGCTTGCCTTTTCCGCCACCTCAGGGGTAAACTGTTTCAGGTGATTAGCCAATTTATCTGCCGGGTAGTTTGTCCATTTATTGATAAATTCTGTATCCGCCAGCCCACTACTCATAATTACATTTGCCATAGCCAATGCCACAATGCCATCTGTCCCCGGGAAAACTGGCACCCATTCATCGGAAAGCCCAGAGGTATTGGATACCCTAACATCAAAGGTAACTAATTTAGATCTCTTCTCAATCCTGCCGTCAGCTATTTGCTGGGCATAAGGCTGAAATGTATCAAAAGGATTTGAACCAAAGATAATGATGTATTTGCTGTTGGCAAAGTCAGGGGTCTCTATTTCTGCGCCCCATGTGTTGAGCATGGCTGTTTTTTTGTTTAAGTCTCCTATTGAATCCTGTCTGAATATACTATTAGTTCCTAATGTATGCATAAACCTCTTCCACGCGCCTCCAGAAGAGTCCCTGCCGGTAACCAGGCATATATCCTGATTTCTTCCATTATCAATTAAAGTTGTTATTTTTTCCGATATGCTTCCTATAGCCTCATCCCATGATATCCTCTTCCATTTTCCGGCGCCTCGATCCCCAATCCTCTTTAAAGGATATATTATCCTGTCCTGGTCATATACTTGCAGATAGGCAGCGCTCTCCTGCGCCGTCAAGCGGCCTCTTGTAGTTATATGGTTTGGGTTTCCGCTTAACTGAACAATCTTTCCACTTTCAATAAACGCTAATCCTGAATTTCTAATCTTTGCTTCCCATGTTGTATACGGTACACTGATACGTTCTGTAATCTTCAGATAATTATGAGATTCGCCTCCAGGCATAAGCTCCATAGCCCTTAATACCCTTGGTCCGATAGTAATGGCTATTGAACTTGCAACTCCAAGCTTCAAAAGTTCTCTGCGGGTTAATGCCATTTTATATTGCCTCCATTCCCCAATTTCATTGCCTTATATTAAGAAGATTCAATAACATTTTCTTACTAATTCCATTTGGACAATATCAATAGAATGACTGCTGAAACAGTCCGCCAAGAACCCACCATAGCCTCATGCCGAATATCCCTATACATACCAATCCTGCTGCAATAGCTACGCCAAATGGACGCCTCTTTATAGGCGATAGATAGAGTATGAATAATGGAATTAACATTGCAAAAAACACATATGCCAAAAAAGGCACCCTGAATGCCCCCAATAGCACATCGTAAAGATTAGACTGCTCCTCCATCGTGCCATAAATCATTTGGAGATATTCGTTTAATGTTAGAATCAGTTCAACAACTATACCGATAGCCATAACCTGTCCCATCTCCACAATCAGTGAATCCTCTACCTTCTCTCCAATGCTGCAAGCCTTTATGAATCTTTTGATAAAACCCTCTTGAAAAGAATCTCTGATTTTTTTTAACGGGTTAAGGAATATGTTCATAATCCAGAAGGTTACAATTAGAAATCCTGTTCCAGATATGAATGCGCCGACAAGGAAAAGTAGCGAGGCTATCGCTGTGTGATTTAAATCTCTGCCGGGGTTTAACTGAATAACTACACCTGTATACCAATGGGTAGACGCCGCAGACAGAATAGAACCGATGCCGAAAATAAAGGCCATCCTTTCATTGTTTTTATACATAAAGTAGGCATAGATGCTCATCATGCAGGGATATAGCATGATCAGCACAGTGCCCCATGACATAGGCGCGCTGTTGTGCCAGTAGAAAGGCAAAAGAAGGTAGAAGAATCTCATTGGCTTGCCGAGGTCATGAATAAGTATCAGTGGCACTATCAAAAGCGCCAATATCGCCCACAGGGTAGCTATCAGTCCAACCTGTTTATATTTCTTTAGTCCAAAGACCCATCCGAACCCGGAAATGACGTGGGCACCTGCGCTTACACCCATTAGCCAGAAGTAGATAGATATTGGCACGCCCCAATAAACATCATGGAATGCGTTCATTATAAGTTCCTTTTCCATGTCTTCTCCTTTTTAGCCGGTTATCTATATCCTTTTTCAACTATATCCTTGACGAAATTTATCATATTTCTAATAACCTGTAAGGGGAAACCCACGGGGCCTGTTTCAGACTCTCCTTCAATGATGTTTCCTGCGCCCAAACGGTTTCTTTTGAAAATATTAAACTCTTCTCTCATTTGAACGCTTCTATCAGCATAGCTTGCCGCTACATCAGCTATATCTCCGTCAAGGCCAATATAATATACCTGCGGACGCGTTCCTTTATCAGACCTCAACGTCATTGTCTTATGTGTATCAAGCATCCTTGACACTTCGCTTTCAGAATCATTTACATCCCCAAATGTAATTGCGCCGCCCATACATGTAGTAACGCATGTAGGCATAAGTCCTCTTGTAACTCTATGGATGCAGAAGTCGCACTTATCTGCAACATCCGTTGGCTGGGAATGGTCTGTCCTTGCAGCGGGCAGCAGATGTCTTGCGTTATAAGGACAAGCAACCATGCAGGTTTTACACCCAATGCACCGGTTATACCTCTGAAGTATAAAACCGCTTTCATGTTTATATGTTGCCTGGGTGGGACAGTTTCTCACACATGGAGGGTCGTCAGCAACAACGCATGCTCCGCAGCCAATGCACCTTCTGAGGTCAATAACCATGGCATAACGTTTTTTGCCGGGAACGCCGAGGCTCGGCGGACTCTGCAAACCATATGTCCTTTTACTCATCCATTTTGCCTCAGACATGAAGCCCTCCCATAAGCTCCTCCCTTTTTTAGTGTTTTACGGCGCGATGGAAGCCAAGCATGCCGTACAGCACGGTTTTAGCAGTAACATCCACATATCCCAACTCACGCAGCACTACCGACAGTTCATCGGCCGAGTAGAACATCTCAATCGCATTGACAAAATACTTCTTGCAGTTACGCGCCGTCGGCCCGCTGCGGAACAGGAATGCCGTAAACGCGAGACATGTGCGCAGATACCCGCAATAAAGGCGCTTGACGACCGGATTGCCGGGGCGCAGCATATCGCTGTGGTGGAAATGTCCGCCAGGCTTGAGAACGCGGTGGATCTCCTCAAACACGCGTCTTATACGCAGGTGCCGTGAGGCGAACTGCAACGTTACAACATCGAAATGATTATCCGGAAACGGTAGATTGTGCACATCTCCAATCGATCTGTGTATATGAAATCCCTTTGCCGCGGCACGTTGCCGGCCAACCTCCTGCATCGCCGCGCTGCGATCAATTGCATGCACATCGAGGCTTGGCTCCCGTTTGAGCAGTGCGATACCAATAACGTTAGTGCCGGCGCACACATCTAACATCCGATCACAGGGATGGACATCAACCGTGGACATGAATCTTTGCAGAAGCCACCCCCACAACCCAAGGCTGGCGCTATAGTTGGCGCGATCGTAGTAGGGCGCCACATCGGCAAACACTTCGTTCAATTCCGTGTTCCATACGTTGCTAAATAGTTGCTCGCGCAACTGCTCTCGAACTACTGCAGATAGGGTAGGTAGTGTATAGCCATCCAGCCCATTCCCGTTCACTTGAGTCATCTAACTCCTCCTTTAGGGAATAATGAGGGACATCCCTTTGCTATTGCCATCGGCGGAAAATAATGGTTGCGCACAAAAATGGCTTCTGCCGGTCCGGCAGATAAAAAACATTAGCCCAAAAAATGCAGTTGCATTTTTTGGCAAACGCAATCTTTGGCCAAATACTGCGTCAAAGCTCAAATCTTGCGTTTGTCCCGAAAAATAAAAACCAAGTGCATTTTTCGGGTTAGTCCTTCTCGTCCTCTTCTCCTGCTGCTGCTTCTTTTGCGCCCTTCTGGGATTCTGCCCTAATCTTCGGAATCGGTTCGCCTTCAAATACGCCCCTTAACTTAAAATGTTCATGCATGGCTTTAACCTTGCCTGTTTTCTTAACTGCTTTTTCAAAATCAAATTTATATTTTGCATCCACCTTTGGTGTAAATGGTGTATATGGTTCTTTTGCCCCCTTCCATGGAGAACCTTCATAGTTAAGATGGCATCTTGCGCACGCCTCTTCATAATCAAATGACTGTCCTGCTTCAACAAGTTTGCTTCTCGGGCTTGCTTTTTGTGTAGCCTTAAAAGCCTTGCCAGCAGCGCTGTGTTCCTTTCTGTAAAGACTTCCTGCGCCATGACAATCCTCGCAGCCTACCCCTGATAAAAATTTTGCCTTATCTTCAGACATCCCTGTTTTATATCCGCCCTTTTCACCAAAACCTGTTGTATGGCAGCCGACACAATCTTTATCTTGTGTGTAGTCCTTCTCAGGGTCTAATTTAACCTTCTTTTTCTCATCTGCATGTTCCTTTGGTTTAAGGGCATGCATTGCCTTCGCATGAGCTGTTTCTAACCATGAGTCTTTCTGGCTCTTATGGCAGCCCCCGCACTTTTTATAGCCTTCATATGAAACCTTTGCTGCAGCCAGAATTTCTGATGCTGTAAATAGGACAGTAACCATAAAAATTGAAATAAATAATCTTTTCATTCCACCCTCCTTTTCTATTGTATTGATTTATTTTCCTCTGTTTCTGTATCATTGTTGAACAGGCCACCAAATATCTTTTGGTCTATACTGTTTCTCTTTGCGCAGATAAGACATTCTTCCGCGCCATCTTCCGGATAGAAATATCTATTGCAGGAAGGGCATTTCTGGTTTGTCTTCTTAAATAGGGTCTTTATTTCAGCATCAGCAAAAGCCGCAAGGTTTATGAACTTCTCAATGTGCATCGCATCTTCACGGCATAAGTCAGCGCACTGATAGCAACCTATACACAACGACATGTTAAAGTCTATCCTTACCTCCCCTGCCTCATCATCCGATTCCGTCTTCTGCTCCACCTTTGTTAAAGCCCCTGCGGGGCAGAACAGATTGCAGTCATTGCACAATGTGCAGTCGCTGTCTATTCTAATTTGATGAACCGGGAATCGCCCCTCTTCAAGCTTATCCAATTGGAGATTACCCTTTGCTTGCAAAACATCCAGAAGCAGTTTCCTTCTGTCAGGAACGCCATCTACTCCCTTACCATCCACTTTCTTAACGTTGGTTTTACCAACAACCTTTTCCACTGCCTTTTCTCTGAAAAAATTGAGAAGTTCCCGCCTTGAATACTCAGCGCCGGGGGTTATGGTCTTTATGTTTTGTTTTTTATTTTTGCAGAATGTAGGGGTTGATTTCTTATCTTGGCCGGTATCTGGTGTCTGGTGTCTGGTGTCTGTTCTTATGCAATCATAATATCCCATTGCATTCAAAAGAGTGTCAGCATAGGATACAGTCTTTGCAATAGTGGGTTTCCCATACTTAAATGAACAGCTATCACAATGACTGATATCTATATGGATATTATCTACACCCGATAGGGTCAGAGATACAAGATGCGATTCCTTAAGCATAGCAAGACAGGGAAGGTTAATATTGATTTGCGATTTACGATTTACGATTTGCGATTTTAAATTCGTATCTACATTATTAGGGCCGAGAGAACAACCAAATATGAGACTATCTCCATCCACATTTGCCTGTAATCTATTTAAAATCTCCTTATCAGAAAGGCTGTCCATTACCAAAGCGCTGCTCGGGCAAACATTTGTGCATATGCCGCAGCCTATACAATCCTCTGTTTTAATGCATATGGTGTTGCCTTCAAATCGTATACACCCCTCAATTGGACAGACATCTGCACAGAGACGGCATTCCGCCTTTTTGTAAAGCCATGGCTGACATCTGTTTGGGATAAAACTAATCATAAAAAGAAGGTTGCGAGTTGCAAGTGACAAGTTATAAATTTAAGATTGCAGGTCTTAACTTGAAACCTGCATCTTGCAACTTGCATCTTGTGACGTTAGGTCTTGTTTTTCCACCTCTAAAAACGTCTTTGTCAACCTTGCCACTTCCTTGTAAAATGGATGAAATGCACACTTATCCATATCATTTAAAAACCCAAAAACCCATTTATTGAGATGATTGGCAAAAAACTCTTTCTGGAGATTAAGCCATTCTGCTGCTGTCTTTTCATCTTTATCACCCCATGCCTTAGCCTCCTTATCAGTTAGATAGCCCATAAATTCCAGCTCCATACCCAGATGGTCGGAAAATATCTTGCAATCATCCCTAACCGTTAAACCGCACCGTTTGTAAAATTCCCTGACCTTCCATTCAGGTTCCTGGCAGAGAAGACCTTTAAGCCGCACTGACTCGTATGGTGGGATGCCGCCTGGCACAATAAAAAGGGCTGCATATTCTCCGGCAAGTATATCCAATAGCTTCTCCTCGGGCGCATCAAATAATATCTTGCTGAAATCAACACCAAACTCGCTTAGTGAATTCATGACATTTTTTGATTTAAGAGTTTTTAAAAACTCCGATGTGACCTCATTTATGTAACACATGGAAAAGAGGCGATAAACATTGCTTCTGCTTTGGGCTGTCCGTGATAAATCTACGTCTTCTGCAATTTCTTTTAACATAACCCTCCTGGCCTGTTTTTTGTTGTGTCAAGTTTATCAAACG
Source organism: Deltaproteobacteria bacterium (assembly GCA_016219285.1). GTDB lineage: Bacteria > Desulfobacterota > GWC2-55-46 > UBA9637 > UBA9637 > JACRNJ01. The sequence continues at coordinate 9,206 of JACRNJ010000002.1, read as the reverse complement.
TTGGTATAGGTGTTATCGACATTCTACCTTTACTTTGCTTTTAGCAAGCCTTTTGGCATCAGACCGTAATTCCTTTACATCCTTCCTTAATTCTTTAAGGCACTTTATCAAAGGAAGATAAGACTTATTTTTTGACAAGAAATAGTAGACCCAAACCCCTTTCCTCCTGTCTTGCACAAGCCCTGCATTTTTAAGATAGGTAAGGTGCCTTGACACCTTTGATTGTCCCATCTCCAGAACATCCATGATATTGCAGACACAGAGTTCCCCATCATGCAGGACGTTAAGTATTCTGAGCCTTGTTCCGTCTGAAAGCGCCTTGTATATTTTTGTAATTGTTTTCATGGGAATATATCTGTTTATCCGTATATATAGATACTTTTGATTATATTGTCAAGTAAAATTTAGCTTAAACAAATTCAGCTAAAACAGCGTATCAAAAAAAATTATACTTTCGTATTGTTTTACCTGTATTTTTTTACTTGACGAGGGGTAAAATATTTGATAGGAGAAGGAGTCTCATTTTATTATGAAAAAGGTTATATTATACATTGTTGTTGGCGTAGCCACCTTTGCAATTGGTTATAATGTAAACGCCGTTTATTTTTCAGACAGAAGCCCAATCCAGCCCATTGCATTTAGCCATAAGATTCATGCCGGCGACAACAATATCCCTTGTATGTATTGCCATATCTATGCCGATAAGTCCACAGTAGCAGGGGTTCCCAATGTCCGCAAGTGTATAGGCTGCCACAAGATTATCAAACAAGATGCGCCTGAGATACAAAAACTGACAGATTACTGGAACAGGAAAGAGCCTATACCCTGGATTAAGGTGCATAACCTTCCGGATTATGTGTATTTTCCTCATAAACGGCATGTTAAGGCTGGTGTGCACTGTCAAACGTGTCATGGGGATGTTGCAAAGATGGATGTTCTTACCCGTGTTTCTTCATTAAAGATGGGTTGGTGTTTAGATTGCCATACTAACGGGGCAGTAGCAATTATTGGAAGAGAAGTGAAAAACGGTAAAGATTGCTGGACATGCCATAAATGACAGTAGGCAGTAGGGAGCAGACAGGTTAAAAGATAAAACTAAAAATTATGTTAAACAGAAGAGACTTTTTAAAATTAGTCGGGGTGGGCGGGGCAGGGGCAGCCGCCGGTTTTGCGCTTGGGGAAAAAAGCAAGAACCCATCGGCTGAACTTATCCCATATCTTGTGCCGCCTGAGGACATCATACCCGGTGTGGCCAACTGGTACACAAGTGTATGCGCCCAATGCAGCGCCGGCTGTGGAATTATCGTAAGGGTTATGGAAGGCCGGGCAAAAAAGATTGAGGGCAACCCGCTTCATCCTATTAATAAAGGAAAATTGTGCGCCAGAGGGCAGGCAAGCCTTCAAGCCCTTTATAACCCCGATAGGATAAAGAACCCCTTAAAACGCAAGGGTGAAAGAGGAAAAGGGGAATTTCAGGAGATTACATGGGAGCAAGGGATTGCTATGCTCTCAGAAAATCTTTCGTCTCTGCGCAACAATAAGAGAGAAACTGAAAAGTTATACCTCCTTACCTCTTCTATCAGAGGCCATCTCAATTCCTTCCTGGAAAACTTTATCAAGGCCTATGGTTCATCCAATTATCTGCAATACGAACTTTTCCAGCATGAGAATCTGCTTTTAGCAAATAATATTGCGTTTGGTCAGGATACACTCCCATATTACGACATAGAAAACACAAAATTTCTCCTTTCCCTTGGCGCAGATTTTTTAAATACATGGGTATCCCCTGTGAACTATAGCCAGGGCTATGGGCATATGCGGCAAGGACGGCCAGGGATAAGGGGAAAGGTTGTTCAGATAGAGCCGCGTCTTTCACTTACAGGAGCTAATGCTGATGAATGGGTACCTATCAAGCCAGGGACAGAAGGACTCTTGGCTCTGGGCATGGCCTATGCAATTCTTGAACAAGGTTATTATAAGGGCAGAGATGCGCAGGAATGGAAAAATATATTAAATAAATATCATCCAAAGGATGTGGCGGTTTTAACTGAAGTGGACGAAAGAAGAATCAGGGCTTTGGCCAAAGAGTTTGCTGTAAACAAACCAAGCCTCGCTATTGGCGGGGAGAATGTAGCCTCTTATGAAAATGGAGCGTCTCAACTTATAGCAGTCAATATCCTGAACCACCTGGCGGGAAATATTGGAAAGAATGGCGGCGTAATTTCAAATCCAAAGGGAGCCTCTCTCTCCAACCGCCGAGGCGCAATTAAAAAAATAACAGCTTTTGCAAAAGATGCCTCAAACGGCAAGATTAAAACACTTATCCTTTATAACGCCAATCCTGTTTTCACTACTCCAAAAACCATGAAGATAGAGGATGCAATAAATAATATTCCCTTCATAGTCAGCCTGTCCGGTTCTATGGATGAATCTACTGCTATGGCAGACCTTATACTGCCCACCCATACCCCCCTGGAGGATTGGGGCGATGACTTTGCAGAACCATCTGTGGGCTATTCTATAGCAACGGTGATGCAGCCTGCGGTCAGTCCTGTTTTTAATACCAGAAATGCAGGGGATATTTTTATTGATGTAGCTGAAAAGATAGGCGGAGCTATAAAAAAAGAGGTGCCATGGAATAGCTTTGACGCATTTCTAAAGGATTCATGGAAGAAGATATATGATAAAAATAAGGGGATAGTTATACAAGAAACTACTTTTGACGAGTTTTGGGATAACCTGCTGGCAAAGGGATGGTGGCGGCTCCCTGATATCTCCTCACTAAAACCGGGTCATATCTCAACTAAAGGAATAAACGTCTATCTGCAAAAAGAACCCTCTAAATTTGACGGTGATGATAAAAACTATCCGTTTTATCTGTGCCTTTATCCGCATTCAGGTTATCTTGATGGCAGAGGCGCTAACCTTCCGTGGCTGCAGGAGATGCCTGACCCAATGACTTCTGTGGTATGGGGGGTATGGGTGGAAATGAATCCAAAGACCGCACAAGGTATGGGGATAAAAAACGGCGATATGGTATCGGTAGAGTCGCCTTACGGCAATATAAATATCCCGGCCTACCTTTATCCCGGGATCAGGCCTGATACTGTCAGTATTCCCATAGGCCAGGGGCATAGGTTATATGGCAGATATGCGGCAGATAGGGGCGTAAATCCCATAGAAATACTGCCTTTCAAGGTAGACCCAAGAAGCGGAGCCATACCATTAAATTCTACACGTGTCAAAATTACTGCGAGGAGAGATGCTCCGGGAAACATGGTAAAGATGGAAGGTTCCACCAGGGAATTTGGAAGAAAGATAGTTGAAACCGTAACGCCTGATGAGTTCTCTAAAATGGGTATGGAGGGATAATTGGGGAAATTTTTAGATAAGATACTGGAAAGATTCAAAATATATCGTATACCAGGCTACTATGAAAAATATGACCATAAATGGACCATGGTCATAGACCTTGATAGGTGCAACGGGTGCGAGGCATGTGTTGTTGCCTGCAATGCCGAGAATAATGTGCCTGTCGTTGGTAAAGAAGAATGCGGCAATAAAAGGACGTTAAACTGGATAAGGATTGAGAGGTATGTGGAAGGGGAATACCCGAATGTAAAGGTAAAGTTTATACCGATTATGTGCCAACACTGCGGTAAGGCGCCATGCGAAACCGCATGCCCTGTTTATGCAACATATCATAATCAGGACGGTTTGAATGTTCAGGTATATAACCGTTGTGTTGGGACATTTACCTGTGCCACATACTGCCCCTATGATGTGCGCCGCTTCAACTGGTTTACTTATAAACGGGATGAGCCGCTGAACCAGCAATTAAATCCTGATGTTACGGTAAGGGAAATGGGTGTTATGGAAAAATGCACATTCTGCATACAGAGGATTCGGGCGGCCAAGGACAGGGCAAAGGATGAAAACAGGTCCATACGGGATGGCGAGGTTCAGCCTGCCTGTGTTCAGTCGTGTCCCACAGGGGCAATGACCTTCGGGGACATGAACGACCCTGACAGCAAGGTTTTTAAACTGGCAAAGAGCCAGAGAAAATACAAGCTGTTGGAAGAACTAAACGCAGATCCGTCTGTAATCTATCTAAAGAGGGTGATGAAAGATGGCTCATCAGCAACACATGAAGAGTGACATCTCTTACAGAGAGGTCAATGAAGATGTTGTAAGGACGATGACAAAGTCCGGTGTGGGATACTATATCGCCCTCTTCTTAAGCATAGCGGGTGTCGTTTTCTTATGGTGGCTGCCGTGGGCATATCAGATTTATACAGGGCAAGGCGTAACCGGCCTTCAGACACCTGTATTTTGGGGTATATATCTGACAAACTTTATTTTCTGGATAGGCATAAGCCATTCGGGCACGCTTCTGTCTGCAATACTATTCATAACGCAGACCCCGTGGAGGAGGTCTATCTACCGGAGCGCTGAGGCTATGACATTCTTCTCAGTTCTTACGGCGGCTGTATTTGTATTTGTGCACATGGGCAGGCCGTGGAATTTCTACTGGACAATGCCTTATCCAAACCAGAGGCAGATTTGGTTAAATTTCCAGTCTCCGCTTATGTTTGATGTGTTTGCTATAAGCACCTATATGACGGCAAGCATGATATTTCTCTATTTTGGTTCCATACCTGACCTGGCTGCTGTAAGAGACAGAGTTACCGGGTGGAGGAAGGAGTTATACGGCGCCCTGTCGCTTGGCTGGCGCGGCACCGATGCGGAATGGCATTGGTTAAATAAGGCATACACATTCTTTGCAGTCTTAATCATACCGCTTGCGGTCTCTGTCCATAGCATCGTATCGTGGGATTTTGCCCTGTCAAAGGTGCCGGGACTCAATAAGACTATCTTTGCGCCTTACTTTGTCGTAGGCGCAATTTATTCAGGTTCTGCCGGTATAGTGACGTTGATGGTAATTCTCAGAAAGACCCTCAGGATTGAGAAATATATAACTACCAATCACTTTGATAAGCTTGGTATGCTGCTTTTGGTAATGTCTCTGTTATGGTCATATATCAATGTCCTTGAAGTATTTACCGGATGGTATGCCGACACCTCTTTTGAGAATGAGGCGCTTAAATACCGTATGTTTACTCCGCCTTATTCATATATGTTCTGGCTCATGATATTTACAAATACACTCATGCCCCTCCTTCTCATATTCAGAAAGCTCAGGGCTTCTATACTAATTTCTTTGATTGTCTCTCTCGGCATTAATGTGGGAATGTGGATAGAAAGATATCTTATAATTACAACCTCGCTGCCAAGAAAGTTTCTGCCCTATATGTGGCATGATTATTCGCCGAGTTTGACAGAGATATCTATGACAATAGGTTCTTTTTCATTTTTTGTAATGCTCTTTTTATTATTCATAAAGCTTTGGCCAAGTGTTTCCATCTACGAAGTTAAAGAGGATATAGGCATTCCAATGAAGAAGGAAGGTCATTAGAAGATGGGTAAAGCCGTTTTAGGATTATTTACATATGTTGATGATATGCTGGCTGCCGCAGATAAGCTGAAAAAGTCCGGCTTCAGCGATGTTACGATATTTTCTCCAATACCGCTTGGACATGAGATAGAGCATGTCCTTGGTGAGAGGAAGAATTATGTAAAATATTTTACTTTTTTGGGCGGTTTTACCGGATTCTTCGTTGGTACGCTCCTTGCGCTCGGCACTGCAGCGCTATATGTCCTTCCGAGGGGGGGCAGGGCTATCTTTGCCGTTACACCTACAGTGATTATATCTTATGAAACAACAATACTTTTCGGGGTGTTTTTCACCCTGATGGGCTTCGTGCTTTTCGCTAAGCTGCCGTCTTACAAAAAAAAGATTTACGACCCTGAGGTTTCGATAGACAGTTTTGGACTCCTTGTTGATGTGAGCGAGGCTGATATTAACGATGTTACAAAGACTCTCAAAGAGTCAGGCGCCAATGAGGTCAAGACCGTTGAAGAGAAATAAAAGTCAGAAGTCAGAGGTCAGAAGTCAGAAGTCAGAAGCAAGAAAAATTCTTGCCTCTTACCTCTTGAATCTTGCCTCTCTTTTTATTCTTTGCTGCTTCCTGCTTCCTGTATCCAGCTATGCCATGCCGTGGTCCTGGGATATGTTCAATCAGCCTTCACATAAGGCTCAGGAAAATAACCCCCCTGATATGCCGGAAGGGACAGTATCTAACAAAGGAAAGGATATGCACGCTAAGGAGAGAAGCAACGCGGCAACGATTCAAAAACCTATAGCGCCAAGCTATGAATCTCTTGCGCGAGGCAAGGTTATGTATGACACCTACTGTGCAATCTGTCATGGAGAGAGCGGTCGTGGAGATGGGACCGTGGGCAAGAAATATGTTCCTCCGACTGATTTAACCTCTGAGTACGTGCAGAGAAAACCAGATGGCGATATCTACTATACAATTACATACGGCGGCCTGGCCATTATGCCTGTATATGGGGATGCCATCATTCCTGAAGATAGGTGGCATCTTGTGAACTATATAAAGCATGTCATTGGTGTAAGTGAAAGGAATAAATAGGCTCCAAAATAGACATCGGTTTTTGGATAGGTCTTAATATGCTGCTCGGTATACTCATAATCTTAATTTTAAATGGTGTCATATCATTTGCCTATGCTTTAACAATTACGGCAGAGACAACCACACTTTGGGCCATGCTTTCTGTAAATTTTGTCTTTTACCTCGGCATGACACAGACCGGAATAATCTTTTCAGCGATTATGCGGATAGCCAAGTCAGAATGGGGGAGATATTTCTCAAGACTTGGCGAGATACTGACACTCTCTTTTATACCTGTGGCATTTATTACTTTTCTCATAATATACATTGGAGGCACAGAAAATCTTTTTTACTGGGCGTCTCCAACTCCTTCGCATGGACATGATGCCGGGCATGTAAGTCCGTGGTTGGGCAAAGGGCTGTTTTTGTGGCGAACTCTCATAACAATGGCGGCCTTTTATATAATGAGCTACATATACTTCAGTACAAGCCGCATAGAAGAGGATGGAGGGCATGTATCTTATGACATTGAAAAACGTTTAAACCTGATGGCTGGTTTTGTAATGGTCTTTTATATTATCGCCAATACAAATGTTGCGTGGGATTTTGGAATGATGATTATTCCGCATTGGGAGAGCACCATATTTCCCGCTTATTTTTGGGTCGGTAATGTATTTGGCGGCACAGCATTTTTATTTTTAATGGCGCGTATATTTCTATCTAAAGGAAGAGAAAAAGGTATAAATAAAGAATATTTGGATTCAATGGGAAAAGTGCTTCTTGGCTTCACACTGTTGTGGATATATATGTTTTGGTCACAGCACATAGTTATCTGGTACAGCGACCTGCCAAATCTTACAGGGCCTTTATTTAAGCAAATGAGTGGTAATTATACCGGCGTCTTTTCAACCATGATATTGGCGCTTTTTGTCTTGCCGTTTTTTGCGCTTATTTTCAGACGCATAAAGCTTTCAATATCAGGTCTGTCAATAACAGCCTTTATCATTTGCATAGGGACATGGACTACCAGGTATCTTATGATTCTCCCTGTGTTTAAAAGTGGAAGCGAGCCGGTATTGGCAACATGGACCGGGGTTTCATTAACACTTGCAGGGTTGGCGGCTACGGTCATTTCAATTCTATTATTTTTGAGATTATTTCCAAAAGTTACAACAACGCAGAAATAGTGTAAAATGACCTGCCTCAAAAATGCGCTTGACAAAGTATAAAACTGGGTATAGATTTTAACCAAAACCGTGCATGTTTGATTTTTGATGGTAGGGATTTATAGCTACCAAGGGTTGCAAGGAAAGATATTTTATTTTGGAATAATAAAAACTCTATCTTAATTCTTTAGGAGGTGCATAATGAAAAAAATTAATTTTTTTATTATGATTCTATTGCTACTTGTTTTGGGTATTTACGCTGAGGCCTCTGCAAACGGGAATGGCAAAAAGATTTTTGAGCAATATTGCGCAAAGTGCCACGGTAAAGATGGAAGCGTATCTGAATACGGCAAGTCCATCAAACCAATGCCGGCAAAAGACCTAAGGACAAATAAACTGTTTATAAGTCCGAAAGAGATATTGATAATAATTAAGTATGGGATATATGGCAGAGAGATGAAAGGATGGGCAGATATATTGAGCCAGAATGATATTAAAGATGTTGCCGAATATGTCCGTAACTTTAACTATAAACCAAATCAGGAAGAAGGGGGAAAGACTTTCAAATTGAGGTGTGCCTCGTGCCATGACAGGGACGGCAGCGCCAAAAAAATTTTTGAGGCCCCTGATTTAGACATGTCCCCTTTGGGAGAAAAAGAATTGGCAAGGACTATCAGATTTGGCCGTTATAACACAATGATGTTTCCAAAAGATGCACTACTTTCAAATATTGAGATTGCTGATGTTGTGTCATACCTTATGAGCATTAAAAAATAAAGGGGCGGTGAAGATAGAGCAATGTGTTATTGCCTCACACCTTCAGCCCATAACTTTCTTATTGCTGTAATATTATAACGACATCTCCTTATTAAGCTAACCACAAAATGCAGTTGTATGTTTTGATAAACATAATTTCTGACTAAACACAGCGTCAAAACTAACTGTCCGGATATCTACATGCCTGATAGAGAATACTATTCATCCTGTTTGCAGAACTATAAATTTTGCAATTTCGCAAATTTTACTTGACAACATAATCAAATATATCTATATATACGGATAGACAGATATATTATATAGGCAAGTCAACTACTACCGCCTGAAGGCGGCAGCTTGGAATTCGGCTGTAAGCCGACTAAAGCAATACAACAGCTTTACCCCTCACACTAACCCTCTCCCTCAAGGGGAGAGGGAAATTAAAAGAAATATCCCCTCCCTTGAAGGGAGGGGACTATAGTGAACGATAAAAATAAGTAGACGTAGTTTGCCCGACCCAACCTTCTGTTGGGTGCACCATGGGCGTATTTTAAAATCGCCGATAAATCGGCAGACTACTCCCTTGACGGGAGGGGAATAAGGGGAGGGTGTGTGCTTCTTTTATAGGATAATTGAACTAAAGTCTTCGCCTGAAGGCGAGGGTTTTTCTCCACATCTGTCCAAAATAAGTTTTTAAAAGGAAGCCTCATCAGGTAAGATATTCTTGAGTAGAAACAAAAAACCTGAG
>JACRNJ010000076.1 GCA_016219285.1 Deltaproteobacteria bacterium | reverse complement strand
GTTATTGGATGCCATTTGAATTATGCGAGCTCTTTGAACAATACGAAAGGGCATCTTTTTACTCTTTGCCCATGCGTCTATTGTTATCTGCTCTTTTTCTGTCAATATAATGGTTTCTGCTACTCTACACATAAAACCATTATACATAGTATTTTACATAAGTAAAGTTATTTATGTAACACTATACTAGTTGCGTTACTCCTTGCGGCTCATATATGGGCCTTATACGGTACACGTATTTTTTCAATAGCGTCAGCTATTTCTGTTGCTTTCTGTGCAATCCTTATTGCACTAACCTGCCTACAATTCAATTCGTGGATGGTTTGGCTTGATTGGTATAATTATTTGAAAGGTGTTGACGGAACCAAACTCTTTTTCCCTATTTCACAAGGGAACTATGCGCCAATTCTCCTTTTATCACGCATATTTAATAAAAGCTATTTTGTTATAACAGTAATTATTGTATGTGTTTTATCATTCTCTGTAGCTATCGCTCTGATAATGTCGCTCTCAAAGGACAAATTAAACGCGAAAGGCATATGTCAATCCATTATTAGATTACTACACAACCCTCACCTTGTTGTATCATTGGGTATAACCGCAACACTGATACTATCGCCGTTAGTGTGGTTTCACTACTATTTGTTATCTCTTGTCCCAGCCATCTGGCTACTTTCTGGCAGACATTACTGGAGGCACAGTAGTAAAGCGGGAGGGCTTTCTATTCTTTTGACTTCAAATGTTCCAATCAGCTTAGTAGTCTTTTTGTTTGGATATGTAAGTATAGTGCCCTATGGAGTTGCGAGTGGTCTATTTTTTCTTTGGTTAGGGGTGTTGGCAACATTCGTTTATGAGCAAGGAGATATTGACAGGGCAAACTTTCTATATGAAAAGAGCCATATTGATTTATAAGATTGCGCTAACCGGCGAACGAAGGAGCGCAGCGACTGAGAGGAATTGAAGAGGAATTTAGGGACATCCCGTATTTTGGTGGTTAATTGGGAACACATCCCAATTAACCCAATTTATTTTCTTTGAAACGATTTAGGAATTCGCCCAATAAGGCACTACACCGGACGGTGCGTTTTGTCATTAGGAGTGAGCAGAAGGTCTTGTTTTTTCCTGTTGCCTCTTTTTTAACCGCCTCCCGCCCCTCTTTATTTCAAGCCGCCCTTTTCTTTAATCCAGCAGAAAGAAGATACACGATAAGTTGATTAAGGCTGACGGCTTCCTTCTTTCTCAAAAATAAAAAAGCCCTGTCTGTTTTTTATGGAACAGCATCAGGGCATGAAAAGAAAAAGGACAGATAGCATAACTACCTGCACTTAAATTCTCAGATAAGCCTAAGCCTCATCCAACCTTTTCCATCAACCATTCTTGTATCAACATATCTTCGCTTATGTGAAGCTTTTTCGCCTTATTTCTAATTTTTTCAAATAATCCCATATCCAACCCGACATATTTCTTTTTTTTCAGATCAAACTTAATATTCTTAACTTCTGCAACTTCATCAAATTCAAATATGTCATGCTCGTCAAAAAAGTCGCTTGCCTCTGAAATTGTCATTCCTCGCTTACTTTTTTTCATATCTCCCTCGCTATCTCCTGTTCATATCTCTTGCCGTAATAATCAATGCCTTATTCCCCAGTTTCCTTATAAAAAACACGGAAAGATAACGCCGCCATTCGTCTTGCCGAGGGCATTATATAGATACTCACCGTCTACATTGCCGCTTTCTCTCTTGAATATCCTGCATCTGCCGGACAATATCTCCTCTACCTCAGATGGCAACACCCGATGCTTCCATGCAAGTTTTTCTACAATTGCATCAAACCATATTATATCTTCTATATTAAATGACAGGGTTGACTCCTAATATGGCAGATCTCAACGAATCTTATCTATGAATGCTTTATACCACTATCAGAGAGTTCCTGTCAATATTTGCCCTGAATGAGAGCATGGGCAAAAAATGCCAAAAAAACAATTTGCCGCTCAAGAAAAAGTTTGTTATGATACAAAAATTAAATTCGAAAGTATACACATATGACCGATATTCAAACACAACTTTCCGTTATCAAACGAGGCGCGGCAGAGCTTATATTGGAAGATGAGCTTATAAAAAAACTGAAAGCCGGCAAACCCCTTCGCATAAAGGCAGGCTTTGACCCCACAGCTCCAGACCTCCACCTTGGACATACCGTCCTCATCCACAAATTAAAGCAGTTTCAGGATTTAGGGCATGAATTATTTTTTCTTATTGGTGATTTTACCGGTATGATTGGCGACCCCACGGGCAGATCGGAAACAAGAAAACCGTTGACAAGAGAAGAAGCTCTGAAAAATGCCGAAACTTATAAACAGCAGATATTCAAGATACTGAATCCTGAAAAGACACAGATTGTATTTAATAGCCAATGGCTTGCCGCAATGAACGTTATAGATGTGGTGAAGTTGGGGGCAATGCAGACTGTAGCAAGGATGCTTGAAAGGGAAGATTTTAAAAAGAGGTTTAACAACCATCAGGATATAACTATACTGGAATTTTATTACCCTTTATTTCAGGCGTACGATTCGGTGTATTTAAAGGCGGATGTGGAATTGGGCGGCACCGACCAGCTTTTCAATCTGCTGATGGGGAGAACATTGCAGAAAAAAATGGGTCAAGAACCTCAGGTTGTAATAACCATGCCGTTGCTTGAGGGGACTGACGGTGTGCAGAAAATGAGCAAATCTTTGGGTAATTATATCGGCATAACGGAACCTTCGGGTGAAATATTCGGAAAGCTCATGTCTATATCGGACGAACTAATGATGCGATACTATGAGCTCTTGAGCTCTCTTTCCAATGCAGAGCTTGAGGAATTAAGAAATGGCTTAAAAAATGGCACAGTTCATCCAAAAGAGGCCAAGACAAATCTTGCAAGAGAAATAGTTGCGAGATTTCATGGAGGCGATGCGGCTATAAAGGCGGCCTCCGAATTTGACAAGGTATTCAAATCCAAAGGCATTCCTGATAATATAGAAGAGAAGATTGTAACGATTCCTACTAAAGATATAGGGGTTATTGACCTTTTAAAAAACAGTTCTTTAACCCCATCAACTTCTGAGGCGCGAAGACTTATCCATCAAGGCGGCGTCAGCATTGACGGAGAGAAGGTGTCTGATATAAATTACAAATTGACCGTCAACAGGAGCTACCTGCTGCAAGTAGGGAAAAGAAAATTTGCGAAGGTAAGTATAAAAAACTCTGGGTTATAGGGCAAGTTTTGACGAAAATCAATGTCCATTCTTGAGTTTGAGGACGAGAACAATACTTGCATTTGTCTTTTCATTAGGCTATATTTTACACTAAATATTGAACTGGGAGAAAGAATGATAATTCAGTGTGATGCCTGCAAGACAAAATTCCGCCTTGATGACTCAAAGGTAACAGCAAAGGGTGTAAAGGTGCGGTGCACAAAGTGCCAGAATATCTTTGTGGTTATGCCCACTCCCGGACCCGAAGAAGCTGCGCCTAAGCAGGAAGAAGCCTTTGAAGTCTCATTTGAAACAAAATCCGAACCATTCCCCAAAACAACAGAAATAGATTTTAGTAAATCTTCAAAACAAGCCGATGTGCCAGAACAGGAAGAAAACAAGCCAGAGCCTTCTTCATGGGATATGGGGGGCATGGATTTCGCCTTTGAAGAAAAACCAAAAGAGGAAGAGAAAAAATCGGATTGGGATATAGGATTTGCGCCTGCAGCTAGCGAAACACCATTTTCAGATGAAGAAAAAAAAGCGGCATCACAGCCGGAAGAGGAAAAAAGGGGATTTGGTTTTAAGATTGACGAAGGGCCGCTATTGGGGGTAGAAAAAAAAGGAACTGCTTCACCTCCTGAGGCGCCAGATTTTGGCTTTGACACAGGCTTTATGTCTGCTGGTGAGAATATATCTTTTGAAATAGAATCTCCGACATCAGAAAAGGAATTTGTTGCTTCTCCGACAAAAGAAGATGCTAATACAGTAGTTGTGGAAACCCCTTATACAACACCTCCGCCGGTTCAATTGTCGGCGCAAGATGAAATAACAAAAGGTCTTGAAGATGCAAAAGATGTATCATTTGAAGTTTCTGCCGAAAAAAAACCTGCAAGCAAGCGCACAATAATTTATGCAGCTATTCTTTTGCTGTTACTGATTGGCGCAGGGATTTTTTACCTAAACACAGGAACAGAGTTTTCAGGAAAAACCAATAGTATGGCGGTATCGCAAAAGGCCATGGATATTATTGGGTTGAATGGATATTATATAAACAATGCCTCTGTTGGCCGTTTATTTGTCATAGAAGGCAAGGTTGTGAACAACTTAAATGCATTACAAGAGGTTCAAGGAATACACGGCATAGTATTTGATAAAAATGATAAACAGATAAAAGATGTATGGGTTGCGCCTGGGAGGATTATATCTCAAGATGAGTTAAAAAATATATCTATGGCAGATTTGGGGAAAAGATTTAATGATAGAAAAGGCACAATGCCGCCCATGGGAACGGTTCCATTTATGATAGTCTTTCAAAGTGTTTCTGAAGATCTGGCAGAATTCAGCGTAGAGCTTGTCCGATAAGAGCAAATCAAATATCAAGAATCAAAACCAAGGTAGAAATCTTTGGTTTTTACCCCACCCTTTCTTTTCAGTCTCATCTCTTAATCGCGCAGATCATTTTATATTTCCTTGATAATGCAGGTAAGGATTTTGAGTCTCAGATATTCCTCATCACGCAATCCATAAGCCAGTATCGGTGAACATACGGCTCGTTGTCTGGCAGGCAACTTATCAGTTTACCCAAAAATCAATGTATGTTTTTGGGTTATCAACTAAAACTTCTTTTGTCTCTTGTTTTATGCTATGTTATGGCTATATTTTACCTACACCCTTTCACGATGAGCCAGAAAGATTGTAGACCTTCTTATAAGCAAGGCCGAGCTTGCCATGAAGGCGGGGGCTTCTCGCTTACCATAGACAGGGTTGATAGCAAACGGAAGATTATTCAGGCGCTTGGGCTTAAACTTTATGATAAAGACAAGGTGTTTAAGGAGTGATATTAGCCACAGATAAATACAGGCAATAGGCGGTAGGTTGTAGATGATTTACGAATTGCGATTTACGAATTACGATTTAAAATCTAAAATCATAAATCTAAAATCGTAAATCTAAAATGGAGCGAAGCGACAGATGGAATTGCCATTTTTTAAAAAAACGGATGTCATTGGACTGGATATCGGTTCAAATTCTGTAAAGGTTATTCAGCTTGCCCCTGCTAAAAAAAGTTGGAGGCTTGTTAATATTGGTATTGGCCACCTTCCATCCGAGGCCATTGTAGATGGCTATATTATAGATTCAATGACTGTTATAAGTGTTGTGAAGGAGCTTATTGCCAGCCAGGGTATAAAGGTAAAAAACTGCGTTTCAGCGCTTACAGGCCATTCTGTTATTATTAAAAAGGTGAACCTTCCTGTGATGAGCGAGGCGGAATTGGCAGAATCCATTCAGTGGGAGGCGGAGCAGTATATACCTTTCCCCATAACAGACGTGAATATAGATTTTCAGATACTTGGGACGGATACAGAGGGAAGAGGGCAGATGGAGGTGATGTTAGTTGCAGTAAAGAAGGATGTTATAAACGATTATACAAATGTTATTAAAGAGTCGGGTCTTGTTCCTGTAATTATAGATGTGGATTCGTTTGCACTGGAAAATATGTTTGAAATGAATTACTCCGTTGCGCCTAATGAAAATATCGCAATAGTAAATATTGGAGCAACTATTACAAGCATAAATATTTTACGCGGCGGGATAACAATATTTACAAGGGCAATACCGGTTGGCGGGAACCAGCTTACAGAAGAAATACAGAAGGTATTGGGTATAAGTTTTAAAGACGCAGAAACCTTAAAGTTTGGCGGCAGTGTGAGCGGTATAGATGCAGAAGGCGTTCCGCAAGTGGTTGAACGTGTTTCGGGCAATGTTGCGCTTGAGGTCAAGAGGAGTATAGATTTTTTTCTGGGCGGAGCGCCGGGAATGTTTATAAGCAAGATATATCTTAGTGGTGGCTGTACAAAGACAAAAGCTTTACAGGCCATTATCCAGGAAAGAACGACAATACCTGTTGAAATGGTAAATCCTTTTACAAATATAGAATGCAGCTCAAAGAAATTTACCATGGATTATATCAAGGATGTAGCTCCCTGTTTTGGTGTTGGCGTCGGCCTGGCTATGAGGAGGGCTGGCGATAAATGATAAAAATAAACCTTCTGCCTGTAAGGCTTGCAAAAAAGAAGGAATCAATAAGGAGACAGCTTTCTATAACAGGCTTAAGCCTTGTGCTGCTCTTTTTGATACTTGGGGTTTTATATTTTTCAATTACCAGAAAGATAGCTGAAATTAAAGATTCTATAGCTGCAGAAGAAAAGACTATCGCTCAGATTGACAAGGAAATTGGGGAATTGAAAAATATTGAGGCTGAAAAGAAAGTGATTTTAGACAAGGTAAATATAGTCAAGCAGCTTGAGGTAAATAAAAGACGGCACCTCAAGATTATTTCTGACATCGCTGCGGCTGTGCCAGAAAGGTTGTGGATCGACTCCCTAAAAGAATCAGGGCAAACCGTTGTGTTAATAGGTTTTGCTGCGGCTGATGATATAACGGCGGATTTTATGCGGCGGCTTGAAAAGAATCTTGTTCCATGGAAGGTTGAACTTGAGATTACCCAGCAGGTAGAAAAGGAAAAGGCAAAAGTTGCAGGTTTTACTATAAGGCTTGAATGGCCAAAATAGAAGTGCAGCATAGTTGCCCATTTATTGGCGTTTAGATTAATGGCGGACGCCTGCGGCGGATTTAAAAACACCGATGAATCGGCAACTACAGTATCTGGCCAATGGTTGCCAAAAAATGTAACTGCATTTAGGTGTAAGAAGGGAATATATGGCTTTACCAAAGATAGATGCAAACATAATCCTTAAGTTGCCTCTCTGGCAAAGGGTTTTGATATTAGGGGTTCTCTGGCTTATTATAGGCGGTCTTTTTTATTATTTTTTATATGGCGATAAAGTGGTTGAGAGCAGCGCTGTAAGCACAAAACTTGAAACACTTAAAAATGATTCTGCTAAAAAGAAAAAATTAGCCAGCAATCTTCCAAAACTCAAGGAGGAGAAGGAGGAATTAGATAATCAGCTAAAACAAGCGCTTGCACAGCTTCCGAATGAAAAGGAGATTGCAAATCTGCTTGAAAGCATATCCGATTCTGCAAAGGCTGCGCGGTTGGAAATATTGACTTTTAAACCCGGAAAGGAAACTGCAAAGGGTTTTTATTCAGAGGTGGCTATTGACATGAAAGTTGAGGGTGGATACAATAACATTCTTTCTTTCTTTGAAAAAGTTGCGGCCTTACCAAGGATAGTTAATATAAGCGTATTAAATATAACAAGCGGCAAAGAGGTTAGGGGAGATATCATGTTGTCAGCAACTTTTGTAGCAATGACATTTAAATTTTTGCCTCAGCCGGCAGCGCCGCAGGCAGGGGCGAAAAAATAGATATGCAAAAGGCGAGAAGCAAGAAGCAAGAAGCAAGAAGCAATAAACAAGAAGCTATAAATAAGAAGCTTTATGCAAAAAGCAAAATTCTTTCTTACCTCTTACCTCGAGCTTCTTGCATCTTGATTCTTCTCGCTGGCTGTCAGCAAGAGGGTCAACCGACTCAACCGCAGCCCAATGTTGCGCAGCAGGTAAAAAAAGAGGCGGCCAAACCAGCAGATACCATGCCTCTTGTTGTTGAAAACAAGGAAGATAAAAAGGAAGAGGCGGCAGGTGAAGTAAAGCAAAGGAATCCTTTTAAACCGTTTATTACGAAGACTACAGAGAAAGTATCTGTAGTTGTGCCTAAAACTCCGCTGCAAAAACATGAATTAGACCAGTTCAAACTGATAGCAATAATGTGGGATATGAATGGTTCAATTGCAATGATAGAGGCGCCTGACGGGAAAGGTTATTCAATAAAAAAGGGCTACCTTGTTGGAAATAGAGACGGAAGGGTAAAGCGGATAGATAAAGATAAGATTGTAGTGGAAGAAAAATTTATAGAGGCAAGCGGCGAAACTACAATCAATGAGTTTGAAATAAAACTTCCACTGCCCAAAGGAGAGGAGGAATTGAGATGAAAAATAAAAAAGTCAGAAGTCAGAAGTTGGAAGCGAGAAGCCAGAAACAAGAGAAAATTTTGCCTCTTGCCTCTTACATCTGGCCTCTCTTTTTACTTGCCACTGTTTTCTATGGTTGCGCAACTTCCAAGTCTGAAATAAAAACAGGAGATGGCAAGGCGAAGATAGCAATTGAAAAGATTTCCGTTGTTGGAGACGACAATGGAGTATTGATAGAGGTTTCAGGCCCAATAACCTATACGGCATTTAAACTCTCAGATCCTTCCAGATTGGTTCTGGATATGCCTGACGTGAATATAGAAAAGGTGCGCGAACCAATTAATATCAATAATGAGTTTGTAACCACTATTACTGCAGCAAGTTATGGAGAGCAGGCAATAATGCCTATCTCTAGGGTGGAGATAGGGTTGAAGCAAGGTATTGTTCATGAAGTTAAGCAAGGGGAAGGCAGTATCATGATAAGACTGAATAGTGAGACAGCTCTGCAACAAGAGGCCGCTGCCGCAATTGAAACGTCGGCAGAAGCTGAGGCCCATGCAGTGGTAGCAGATGAAGACAAAGCTTCCGGGTTACCGCCTACGGCTATAACTGAAACACTGCAACAGGAGGAGGTTTCAAAAAAGGAGGAGACTGTGGCAGTAGTTGCGGAAGAGCCTCAAACAGCTACTTCTGCGGTTGGGGATAAAGAGGGTAAAAAAGCCAATAAACTACTACGGATAGACGCAGGCAAAGAAAACGGAGCAACTGTTATAAAGATTGTTGGCAACGGCATAATAGGGGATTTTAACGCCTTTGATATAGAAAAACCGGCGCCGCCAAGGCTGGTGGTGGATGTATGGAATGTTGGAAGTTCTATCCCAAAACCATTTATAGCTGTAAATACCGAGCATATCAAAAAGGTAAGGATAGGCGAATATCCAAATAAAATAAGGCTTGCTCTTGACTCAAACAAGAAGACCTTGCCTTCCTATACCATAGAGAGGTTTGAAGATTCTCTGGTTATAACTGTTGGCAAAAATGGCGCAAAGAAACAAGCGGCGGGTAAAACAGTTGCTGCTCAAACAGTATCAGAACTTCATAGGGCGGCTATTGCACAAGAATTTCCTATTATTACACAGATAGTTACAGATGCCAAGGTTGAGACATATGCTGAGGTAAGGGGAATAGATTTTAAACAACTGGCCGATAAGGCAAGATTGTTTGTGACTTTATCAAAAAAAGTTGCATATCAATTATATAAATCAGCCGATGAAACCAGCCTGGTATTGGATATTAAGGATACCATTATAGCCGATGAATTCAGGAGAACGTTGGATGCATCTGACCTGAATACGTCTGTGGCTGCAATAAGCTCATTTCAGTCGCCTATTGAGACAACTAAGGACGTCCGCATCCTTGTTAAATTAAAAGAAAAAGCTGGCTACAATATTTCACAGGAGAATGAAAGGATACAGATAGATTTTCCGCTTCTTGCTGCGGCACAGGTGCTTCCAAAGAAGGCGGAGATAAAAAGTCAGGAGCCTGCCCCTGCAGGCAGTAAGCAGGTGTCAGGAGTCAGGAGTCAGGGGTCGGAAGAGACAAAAGAAATAAAAGAGACAAAGACTGTGGAAGAAAAGAAAGGACAGGAGCAGTTATCAGGTTATACAGGCCGCAAGATTTCTCTGGATTTTAAGGATGCTGATATAAGCAATATCTTGAGACTTATGGCAGAGGTCAGCAATTTAAATATTATTGCAGGAGAAGATGTCAAGGGCAAGGTGTCGTTAAGACTGGTAGATGTCCCATGGTATCAGGCATTTGATATAATATTAAAAACAAATGGATTAGGTAAGCTGCAGGAAGGCAATGTGGTCAGGATTCTGCCTTTGGCAAAGATAAGGCAGGAAAGTGACGAAGCGCTTGCATCAAAGAAGGCAAAGGAAAAGCTAGAAGACCTTGAGATAAAAATAGAATTTATAAATTATGCTACTGCAAGCGCATTGGAACCTCAGATTAAGGGTTTATTGAGCGATAGAGGGAGTGTTACAGTAGAAAGCAGGACAAATGCGCTTATTATCAAAGATATTCCTGCCAATATAACAAAGGCAGTTGATCTGATAAGAAAACTGGATACACAAACACCTCAGGTGCGCATAGAGGCTAGGATTATAGAGGCACAGAGTAGTTTTGCCAGGGACATTGGGGTGCAGTGGGGTGCGGCTACAGCTACAAGGAGCAGAGAATCATTTAATAGCGTCTTTGGCAGCACAAGCGCCTCGCCTCCCGCTACAACTCCATCTGGCTTTATAAGCCCAACTACTGGGCAGTTTTCAGCACAGCCAACTTACGCAGTAAGCCTTCCTGCAGCAGGCGCTGCCGGAGCATTAGGCGCAATGGGTTTTTCGTTTGGGACATTGACCGGTGATCCATGGCTTTTGGACCTTCGCATATCTGCAGGCGAGAAGAATGGTTTAACTAAAACGATATCAAGACCAAGGATTACTACACTTGATAATAAAGAGGCTAAGATATCACAGGGTGATTCCGTGCCTTTTGAGACAACATCTTCTTCAGGGACACAGACATCATTTGTTGATGCAACGTTGGAACTGAATGTTACGCCGCATATAACCCCTGACGGCAGTATAAGTATGAAAATCAAAGCAAGCAGAAACTCAATAGGTTCTTTCAGGAGCGCTGCTGGTACGCCGAGCATAAGCAAAAAAGAAGCATCAACAGAGATAATTGTAAAGGATGGAGAGACAGCTGTTATTGGCGGTATTGTTGTAGCGGATAAAACAGACACTGACAGCGGCATACCCTGGTTCAAGGATATCCCTATCCTTGGCTGGATCTTCAAAAATAAGTCAATATCAGATTCTCAGACAGAGCTTTTGATATTTATTACGCCTAATATTGTAAAGGGTAAAGTGGAGTTATAAGGTTAAATATTTATGAAACCCACATGAGCCTTCGGTTCACAAAGGGGCATGAAAATAGTAGCCAGCCGATTTATCGGCGCTTTTAAAAACGCCCATAAATGGGCAGGCTACTAATATCTTCACAAACTAAGCCTCATTAGTGTATAATATGAGGCATGATATGCAAAAAAATATTTGATGCTCGTAGACTGCCACGAAAAGCGAAAGAGCAGTTGAGAATTGCTGCAGTCAGGCGCATAGATTCTGGT
>JACRNJ010000001.1 GCA_016219285.1 Deltaproteobacteria bacterium | reverse complement strand
TCTAACAAATCCTTAATAATAGAATGTTTTGTTATCTCTTTCTGACTCAAAGTGATTACCTCCTCCTTCATATATCCCTCATGGTTATTTGATTATTATTTGAACCAGGAAGGATACCTTAAATCTTACGGAGGTGACATTGTCACTTTGCAATAAAAGGTGACATTATCACTTTGCAACTACACTGACCCTAAAATACTTCTTGAAAAGTTAACACAACTCTGGTAAATTTGCCTCCTCAGTTCAACAAAAATATTTATCAACACATGTTGATAACGCTGTGGATATCTTTTGGTGGCTTCTTATGAGTACAACCGACATCTGGAAAAAATGTCTTGAGTCTGTCAAAGGCCAAATACCAAGCCAGCATTTCAATACATGGTTTAAGCCCATCAAGGTAGCAGGAATAAATGAAACCTCTTTGGAATTGGAGGTCCCCAACCGTTTTTTTCTTGAATGGCTAAGGGATCACTACCTCCTGCTTATACAAGAGGCCGTGGCGAAGGTAAGCCAGCGGGAATATTCTATTGTGTGGCGTATAGGAAAGATGGCACCGCGCGCCGCCGCTTTAACATCCCATGCGCAAACTGCCGCTGTTGCTGAAAGGGTTCTAACCAATACGAGCCTTAACCCATATTACACCTTTGAAAATTTTGTTGTGGGGAAGGACAACCAGCTTGCCCATGCGGCGTGCATTGCAGTGGCCAATCAATTCTCCAATAAATACAATCCGCTATTCGTATATGGCGGGGTTGGATTGGGAAAAACTCACCTGCTCCAGGCCATTGGGCATAGAGTCCTTCAGAAGACCGTCTCCACAAAAGTTTGCTACTATACTTCTGAGGGGTTTATGAATGAATTTATCGGCGCAATGCAGCGCAGTAAAATGGATGATTTTAGAAATAAATTCAGACGAACAGATCTCCTGCTTATAGATGATGTCCAGTTCTGGGCGATTGGTGGAAAAGAAAGAACTCAAGAGGAATTTTTCCATACCTTTAACGCCCTTTATGAGGCTCATAAACAAATAGTAATTACCTGTGATAAATATCCAAGAGATCTTGGTCTGGAGGAAAGGCTTAGAAGCCGATTTGAGATGGGTTTAATAGTTGATATTCAACCACCGGATATGGAAACAAAAATGGCAATCCTGCAAAAAAAGGCAGCGCTGGAGTCCATCACCCTTTCAGAAGATATTACACTTTTTCTGGCATCTTTAGGCAGTTCTAATATAAGAGAGTTGGAGGGCTACCTTGCCAGAATAATTGCCGTATCTTCATTATCAGGCAAGGAAATTACGCTCCATATGGTCAAAGATACGCTCAAAAATATTATACAGGACAAGACTGTAAAAACCATAACCATTGACAATATTCAAAAGGTTGTCTCATCATATTTTAATATAAACATATCCGATTTAAAATCCAAGAGAAGGCTGCAAAACCTTGTCATGCCGAGACAGATAGCAATGTATCTCGCAAGGGAGTGCTGTAAATCTTCATTCCCTGAGATAGGAACTGTGTTCGGTAATAAAGACCACTCTACGGTCATTCATGCTGTTAATAAGGTGAAAAGGATGATGGAAAAAGACCAGGAACAACGAATGGTGGTTCGTTCTATAAAAGAGATTTTAAATAAATGAGCTGTTGTGGAAATAGTGGTGTATTGTTGTTGAATTGTGTTTATATTTTTTATATTATAATCCAATATTTAAATTATTGTTAATATGTTTTGTTGTTTTCCACAGATGGTATTAGGCAAAAATACCAACAATATATATATATTAGCTGTTTTTCCACAAACTATTATTGCTCTATAACTACTACTATATAAAATATATTTAAAAAGATATAAAAAGAAGAGAGGAGATTTATTATGAAATTTCAAATCGAAAAAAACATCTTTCTAAAAACACTTCAGAAAGTTCAAGGCATTGTTGAAAAAAGAAATACTATGCCGATATTAGCCAATATATTAATTAAAGCGCAACAGGGGAAAATAGAGGTTATGGCAACAGATCTTGAAGTATCAATTAAAGACTTATGTGATGCAGTGGTGACAAAAGATGGGAGTATGACAATAAATGCGCGGAAGCTCTTTGAAATAATAAAAGAGGCGCCTGATGATAAAATAGATATATCTACTGAGAATAGCGGGAAAACGACTATAAAAAGTGGAATGGTAAAATTTAACATAGTCGGTCTTCCAGTGGAAGAATTTCCATCATTTCCAGTTTATGATGAAGGGAAATTATTGCGGGTAGCCCCTGAGATACTAAAGGAAATGATAGAAAAGACCGTCTTTGCCTCCTCTACAGACGAAACAAGATATAATATAAATGGCGTATTTATGGAAAAGGAAGGAACAAATATCAGAATGGTGGCAACCGATGGACATCGCCTGGCTGTAATAGTGAAAAGCAGCGAGTGGCCAATGTTGGATAAAGGAGTTATTCTGCCGCGAAAGGGAATTCTTGAATTAAAGAGATTTATTGACAACACAGAAGGTAATTTCTCTTTAGCCTTTACAGCAAACAGCATGTTTGTAAAGAGGGAAAATACGGTTTTAGTTATAAGACTTATAGACGGGGAATTTCCTGACTATAAGCAGGTTATACCAAAAGGCAATGAGGTGAAGGTAGGACTGGAAAGAAATGGGATTTTAAGCTCTTTAAAGAGGGTCTCTCTGTTGTCTCTGGAAAAAGGAAGGAGTGTTAAATTTACTTTATCAAAAGGAAAACTGGAGCTTTCCTCCAATAATCCTGATATTGGCGAGGCAAGGGAAGAATTAAATGTGAATTATGAAAACCAAGGGCTTGAAATCGGCTTTAATGCCACCTATATGATGGAGGCATTAGGAGTTATCGGAGGAGATGAGGTTATGCTTGAGTTAAAAGACCGTGAAAGTCCGGCGATGCTAAAACCAGCTAACACAGAGGATTATCTGTATGTCATTATGCCGATGAGGATATAAATAATTAAACAACAAACAGGAGGTATCTTAATATGGCAGGGATTAACAAGGCTATTTTGGTTGGCAGGCTTGGCAAGGACCCTGAGATAAAGTATATGCCAAGCGGGATAGCTATAGCAAATTTCACAATAGCCACCAGTGAGAACTATAAAGATAAAGACGGCCAGAAACAGGAAAGAACCGAATGGCACAGAATTGTTGCCTTTGGCAAATTAGCGGAGATATGCGGAGAATATCTCACAAAAGGCAAGCAGGTCTATATTGAGGGCAGGATACAGACACGAAGTTGGGATGATAAAGACGGTAATAAGAAATACATGACAGAGATAGTGGCCAACACCATGCAGATGCTTGGTAAACCAGAGGGTGCGACAACAAGCACGACGGCTGCCGACGACAGCAGTATCACCACTGAATCACCCCAGACAGATGAGGATGTGCCATTTTAGAACAATTAAGAATTATAAATCAGATACAATTTAAATTCGTAATTCCTAATTCGTAATTGTCTTTTACCTATGCTAACCAAACGTATTATACCATGTCTTGATGTAAAAGACGGCCGAGTTGTAAAAGGTATCAGCTTTGTTCAATTAAGAGATGCCGGCGATCCTGTGGAATGTGCCAGAGTGTATGAAGAGCAGGGAGCTGATGAACTTGTCTTTCTTGACATAACTGCATCTCACGAAAAAAGAAATATTATTATTGATATTGTAGAAAGGACAGCAGCAGAGGTTTCTATGCCACTAACTGTGGGCGGCGGCATAAGGACGTTGGATGATATAAAAAAACTGCTCCACGCGGGGGCCGATAAGGTTTCAATAAACACTGCCGCAGTTGAAGACCCGGAATTTGTAAAAAGGGCGTCCGAGAGATTCGGAAGCCAGTGTATTGTTGTTGCTATTGATGCCATGAGGCGGGAAACTCAGTGGAATATGGCAGATACTGGCAGTATGGGAGAAAGTTTTAAGTATTATACCCCGAATCAGGCTGCCCTTGTGCCTGCATGGGATGTTTATACCCACGGAGGGAGAAAAAACATAGGCATTGACGCCATTCTTTGGGCTAAAAAAGTGGAAGGGCTTGGCGCAGGAGAGATACTTCTTACCAGCATGGACAGAGACGGCACCAAGGAAGGGTATGACCTTGATTTAACCTGCAACATCTCTCAGGCGGTCTCAATCCCAGTGATTGCATCTGGCGGCGCAGGAGAGTTGGAACATCTTTATCTTGCATTTACAGAGGGCAAGGCAGATGCAGTTCTTGCGGCCTCAATATTTCATTTTGGCGAATTTACTATTCCGCAGGCTAAAAACTTCCTCAAAGAGCAAGGTGTCAATGTAAGAATGGAATAGATAATTTGCGCTGTACAGTCCAATAAGTTAGATTTATTAACTCGCAGCCATCTGCAGAATATTCTTTCCGCTCTCTATATTAGAAAACCTTTTTTGGCAAACCGACCAGTCAATGTTCTTGATAAAGGCGTCAATATAAGGCGGTCTTTTTACACCATAGTCTATGACATAGGCATGTTCATAAACATCCATTATAAGAACAGGCGTAACACAGGAAGGCACATTATAATTATGCGTGTCAAGACAGTAATCATGGAGTTTTCCATCATAGAAACAGAATCCCAAAACAACCCATCCTCTGGCAGCCATGCCGCATGCCTTGAAATCCTCCTGCCACTTTTCAAAAGAGCCGAAATCCTTTGCTATGGAATCAGCAAGTTTGCCGGAAGGTTTTTTTTCACCTTTGGCGCCTAAGTTTTCAAAATACAACTCATGCAGGATAACGCCGTTTAAGGCAAATGTTTCATCCGACTTTAATGCCCTGAAATCGCTGAAAATCTGATTTGCCTTGCTCCGGTCAACGACCTTAAGCCTTTCCTCAACCTCGTTGAGTTTGTTCACATACCCTACATAGAGTATATCCATGTGCTGGGATATCTGGTTATCAGATATCCCGTCAAGCCCTTTG
This sequence comes from Deltaproteobacteria bacterium, assembly GCA_016219285.1. Classification (GTDB taxonomy): domain Bacteria; phylum Desulfobacterota; class GWC2-55-46; order UBA9637; family UBA9637; genus JACRNJ01. The sequence continues at coordinate 25,362 of JACRNJ010000001.1, read as the reverse complement.
ATGGTAAACTTCTTTGGTTGATGTGCCATTGTTATGCACCTCCTCGTGGTTAAATAATAGCAGGTAAAATTTGTTTGTCAATTGATTAACTACACCCAAAAACAGACATTGATTGTTGGGGAAACCTGCAAGCCCTTGACAAAACTTTAGTTTAGTCAAGGGCAAGTTGGCTGCCAGACAACACACCCCTAAATCCCCTCTCGAGAGGGGACTAAAGGGGTGTGTTCTTTACGACGAGCCGTAACCCACCCCTTCCCCTCCAAGGAGGGGATAAAGGGGTGGGTTGTAAGGAACAAAAATTGTCCGATAACGAAGTATGGCAGGCAAATTGGCTACAACAAGTGAAAACCGACGGTCCAAAAGTAGACATTATTGTTCCTTTCGTGGATTGGGGAAATCGGTAAGCTGATTGTCAGGCAAGGCACAGCAATTTTTGAGATTGACAGAAGAAGAGATGTTTTAGTATAGTGCAGCGCAAAGTTAGAGTCATATAATAAGGAGGCTAAACAGCATGTTTAGAATGAAGAAGGCTTTAGCAACAGTCGGCATTATAGCCATCCTGTTTGCATATTCAGGAATGGCATTTGCTTCTGAAGGGGCGGGCATTTCACCCGATGATGCGCTTGCCAAACTCGTTAGCGGCAATGTCCGCTTTGTAGAAGGCAAGCAGATGCAGAAAGATATTGGCAACAACAGGAGAACAGAGCTTACCAAAGGGCAACATCCATTTGCGGTAATCTTAAGCTGCTCAGATTCCAGGGTTCCCCCTGAGCATATATTTGATGCGGGGCTTGGCGATATCTTTGTTGTGAGGGTTGCAGGGAATGTTGCAGACTCCATAGAACTGGGAAGCGTAGAATATGCGGTAGAGCATCTTGGAAGCCCGTTAATCCTTGTTCTGGGGCATCAGATGTGCGGCGCTGTAAAGGCTACGGTTGCCGGCGGCAAGCCCGAAGGCAATATCGGCTCTATTGTAAAGAAGATTGCTCCGGCTGTAAAAAAGGCTCAGACAACCGTGAAGGATAAGGACAAGCTGCTTGATGCGGCAATCCTTGAAAATACAAAAAATACGGCCGCAACACTCACTCAAAAGAGCGCAATAATAAAGCATTTGGTTAAGGAAAAGAAGGTGAAGATAACAGCAGGTGTTTATAATATGGCGACAGGCAAGGTAGAACTTATTGAAGCCGGCACAGCAGGCAAGGCTGCAAGCAGCCACGAGCCCGCCCATGAACATGCGCATGCAGAGCATAGCCAAGCAGGTCATTAAACCTATGCAGAAACGGCTAAAGGAGACCTTGGGGTCTCTCATGGGGAGGGGCAAGTCCCCTCCCCATGCAGATGCAAAAGATACTGAAAGAGCAGGAGTCGCCGGGTGTAGCCTGTATATATCTGCTAAAACAATCCTATCTGTCTCGGTCCAATAGGTTTAATTTCTTCCTTCTCTCCAAATATATTTATCTTGCCAAACTCTCCGTCGTAGCCAGGTGTGATATTTAGTTTGCCCTGCCTTACTCTTATAATACCTTCTGCAACCTTTGGCTCGGTGCAGATTTTATTAATTTCGTCATCTGATAAATCCAGAAGAATAGCAAACTCTGAATCAGCTTCATTTATAACCTTTTCATATTCCTTGCGCACTTTGGCCGTATTTACTCCACAGTCAAATGCCTCGGCAATAATCTCTTCAAGCGGCACAAGGTGTTTTGAGGGAACGAAATTTTTTGGCGCAAAGCCTACCGGCCTGTCTGCAAGTGCATCCACACGGTGCATAACGCCGACGGTTACACCCTTGCCGCACACGGGGCATTTGCCGTGTTCTTTTTTTGTTTCGGCAGGCGACATTAAAACCTTGCACTCTCTGTGGCCGTCGTAGTGGTATTTGCCTTCCTCCGGGAAAAACTCAACCGTATATAAAAATCTCTTTTTATCCTTTTTCTTGATTATCTCCATAATCTCAAAATAATCCATGTTGCAGTCAAGCACATTTGCCTCCCGCCCGATCTTTGCCGGAGAGTGGGCATCGGAATTTGAAATGAGCGTAATGTTATCAAGCATGGAAAGCCGCCAGTTCATTTCAGGGTCTGAGGAAAGGCCGGTCTCAATGGCGTGGATGTGCTTTGCATACTCGCCAAAACACTCTTCAATGCTGTCAAAGCCAGATTTACTGCCGAAGATGGAAAACCACGGCGTCCATGCATGGGCGGGGATGACCATGCAGTCGGGAGAAACATCCAGCACAATCTTTATAAGCTCCTGTGCGGAGAAACCAAAGATGGGGCGGCCGTCAGAGGCAACATTGCCTCTTTTGCCGAATTTCTTGTTTATCTTTTCAACCGCTTCAAAAGACGGCGCAAAGATAAGGTTGTGTATCTTTCTGGTCTTTCCGCCTTGCGTGTAGATGTTGCTTACCTCGGCGGTGAGCATAAAATAAACCAACCCCCCTTGCCCCCCTTTAGCAAAGGGGGGCAAGGGGGGATTTGTGGCTTCGGAGTTTAATACAAAAAGCCCATTGCCAAGAGGCTTGAGTTTATCTTTCAGACCGGCAAAATATTTAGGATGCGTAAAATCCCCTGTGCCGATAAGGTTTATGCCTTTCTTTTTGGCCCAAAGAGCAAGCGTGTCAACATTCATCTCAGGACTTGTGCTTCTGGAATATTGTGAATGGATATGGAGGTCGGCTATTATGCGCATAAAATTTAAACCTTTTCCCCAACCCTTTCTCCAAGCAGCCCCGTCGGTCTGAATATCAAAACCAATATCAATATCAAAAATGCAAATACATCCTTGTATTCGCTGGAGATGTAGCTGGCACCAAGGCCTTCTACAAGGCCGAGCAGAAGCCCGCCGAGCATTGCGCCGGGGATGTTGCCGATGCCGCCTAGCACTGCTGCGGTAAATGCCTTGATGCCCGCGCTGTAGCCGATAAAGAAATTTACAGAGCCGTAATACATGGCAACCATTACGCCTGCGGCGGCGGCGAGGATTGAACCTATTACAAATGTAACTGCTATGACACTATCTACATTTATACCCACAAGGCTTGCCATCCTGCTGTCCTGGCTGGTTGCGCGCATGGCCTTGCCGAGCCTCGTCTTTTTTATAAATAGATGAAGCGCTGTCATCAGGATAAACGACGCCGCAAGGATGAATATTTGCAGATAGCTTATGCTTGCGCCTGCGAGCTCCAATCCGGTTGCAGGGATGATGTGCGGAAAGACCTTATCAACCGTGTCCTGCGTTAGCATTACATAATTTTGAAGAAATATGGACATGCCAATTGCCGAGATTAGGGGTGAAAGCCGGTGTGCGTGACGGAGCGGCCGGTATGCAATCCTTTCGAGAGTCAGGCCGTATGCGCCGCAGAAAAGGCCTGAGATGATAAAAACCAAAAAAATGGAAAGCGGAAGATTGACAGCGGTAAGGCCGGTTGCAGTCAGAACCCCAAGCGCAATAACGGCCATATATGCCCCTATCATATAAATCTCACCGTGGGCAAAATTTATGAGCTGCAATATGCCATAGACCATGGTATAACCCAAGGCAATCAGGGCATAGACACTGCCGAGGGTGAGGCCGTTTATGATCTGCTGGATAAACATAGATTAACTACAGCCTACAAGCCTATAAGTCTAAAAGCCTACCAGTCTAATAGTCTAAAAGTTTTTACTTGTAGTCTTGTAGACTAATCACTTGTAGTCTGTTTGAACTCCTTAAACTCTCCATCCTTCGTAACCCAGACAATATACGGAGCTTTTAATACATCACCTTTTTTGTCAAACTGTACTGTGCCGAGGGCGCCGTCATAAGCAAGGATGTGAATTGCATCTCTCACTTTTTTCCCATCAATTGCGCCCGCCTTGCTTATGCCTGTCAAAAGGATATTCGCAGCATCATAGGCATAGATGGAGTATGGCCCATGCTCTCCGTATTTTGCATGATACTTATCCAGAAAGGATTTTGCAGCAGGGATCTTTAACGGGTCAGGACTGAAAGTAAGATATGTGCCTTCCGCATTTTCCTTGCCTGCGATTTTTATAAACTCCTTATCAATAGTTCCATCGCCGCTCATGAATGGGGCTTTTATGCCAAGCTCTTTTGCCTGTTTCACCAACAGCCCTGCCTCCGGATATATGCCGCCAAAATAGATTAGCGCGGGCTTTTTATCTTTGATGCTTGTCAAAACCGCCCTGAAATCTTTATCTCCCTGAATCACAACACCGTAGTAAACAACCTCTGTCTCATTGACAAGGGCTTTTTTGAATTCATCTGCAAGCCCCTGACCGTAGGTTGTCTTGTCGTGGATAATTGCGACCTTTTTTATTTTTAAATTCTTTGCAACAAACTCCGCTGCAATCTTTCCCTGCTGGTCATCCCTGCCGCATACCCTGAATACATTCTCAAATCCCCTCTCTGTCAATTGAGGGTTTGTTGACGCAGGGGTTATCATGGGAATGTTGCCCCTGTCCTTATAAACCTCAGACGCCGGGATAGATGCCGAGCTGTTCCAGTGTCCGATAACCCCGGCTGCGCCTGAATTTGAAAGTTTATTGGCAACCGTTACAGCAAGCTTTGGGTCGTGCTGGTCGTCTTCCACAAAAAGTTCAATCTTTTTGCCGAGTACTCCGCCCTTTTCATTCCACTCGCTTACGGCAAGTTCAACGCCGTTTTTCAAATCAGTGCCCATCTTTGCCTGATCCCCTGTCATCGGCCCTGCAACTCCTATTTTTATGGTATCTTCCTTTTTGGCGCAGCCTGTGAAGAGAGTGAATAGTGAAAATGGGATAATAAATAGCAAAAATGCAATCTTGAGTTTTTTCATGCTTCACGCCTCCTGTTCTTTCTGGTTTTCATCTAAAAATACCCATTTTACCCCATCCCCACCCTAACCCTCCCCTTGAAGGGGAGGGGAAAAAGGGTATTTCTCCACTTGAAGAGGAGGAAACTTTCTTCCTCTCCCTCAGAAGAGAATTCCCTACTTTGTCTCCTCTCCCTCAGGGAGAGGATTAAGGTGAGGGTGGGGTTAATTTAGTCTTCGTTTTTCCTCTCAAGTAAATTTCTGTTGCCTTTCTGCTGGGGATAATGGTTTTCAGGAATATTTTTTCTGCATCATCAAGCAGGCGGGCTACTGCCCGTCCAGTGCATTGACTGGTTAAATTTTTTATTTTTCGTTGTATTCCAAATTACCTTTGGCTAAATTATGAGTGGCACACAAAACTTGAAGATTTTCTAAAACTGTTTTGCCTCCCTTAGACCAAGGCTTTATGTGATCAAAATGTATGTCTTCACCAGTTACGGTAATGCCACAAAGTTTACATTTGTTGCCATCTCTCATTAATACTTGAACTTTTAATCTTTCACTAATATTTCTTTTGGTTTTGTGCTTAATTGCAATTTCAACTGTATCGGAGTTATTTTCGTCTTGTTCATTTTCTTCTGTTTCCTGAACTTCCTCGTTGTTGGAATTAATGTATTCAATAAAGGCTTCAAGTGCTTTTCGCCATCCTCCAAATATTTTACGATAAGGCATTTGAGAATATTTTGACAAAGGTTTTTTCATTTCCTCATATAAAGGTTGCCGCCCAAGTTTAACCCATGCTTCTTCAATATTTTCGAATAATTCTTTTTCTGAAAGGTTTTGCTTTCGTGTTATTTTTAAGCCTGCCTTTTCTAATGCTTTATTCCAAGTTCCAAATCGCTTCTCAAATGTTGTTGAAGCGAAATTTCCTTTCTGATTGTATTGCTCCCTCGTAAATTCATTCATTCCAATTTGATCAGCAACTTTTTTAAGGTCATCCAATAATTCTTGGTCAGGAGTGTTTCTATGATACATATTTAATTCATATTTCATATTTTAACATCCTTTTTTATACTCATTCCACATCTATCAAAATCATATAGGACTGTGTAAGCGACTTACTACGCTTTGCAAGGCGCATGACAGTAAAGCGGCGTCAATATGGCACGGCTTGTTGGGAAGCAATGTTTTCAAATTGTCTTTTCAAGACGTTCCGCGACCCAGACCTTGATGATGGATTGCCGAGGCACACCCAAACGGCTTGCCTCTTTATCCAATAAGTTAATCATCCACAAAGGGAAGTCAACATTTACCCTTTTCTGTTCCCGCTCTGGCCTTCTTGCCTTTGATACATCAAGGTATTTGGAAATATCCTCTCCTTCATCAAATTTTTTGTCAAATTCACGAACCTTCATATAATTCAACCTCCTCTTTTCTTGACCGACGCACCGAGATAATCCTTATTGTCCCGCTCCTATAGGTAATGATTCCTGACCAGTGCTTTCCTGAAATCTTCCCGATTGTCAAAAATCTCGATTCATCGCTGGTTTTTACGGGAATCTCTAACAAATCAGGGTCATCCCACATCAACTGGGCTTCATAGAAGTCAATCCCATGTTTTACTTTATTGCGCTGGCTCTTCTTGGTGTCGAACTCAAATTCCATGTATAAAAATTATACCTATAATATACCTATTGTCAATCAAATATTCATTGCTAATTTCAATGGCGAAGCTAATCGGATACCCCTGTTTACGCCCTACAATCCCTTTCCTATTATACTGTCCCTCTTTGCCAGCATCTTCATTGCCTTGTGTTTCCGATGTTCAACAACCCATTTTTTTGTAATAAAGTAGGACAGCGCGGCAAAGAGTGTGGATACTACCAAATTGCCGGCTAAAAATACCACATACGCCCAGCCGATTCCATTCAAAAAGTGATGATTTTTTATGCCGGACAGGACTTGGCCGCTCTCTTCCCGGAAGATGACAGTGCCGACAAGAGCGGAGAGCGTCCAAAAAAACGGCGTGGTAAGCGGATTCATGATAAAACTCCCCAGCACAGCGGCTGCCCTGTTTGCTTTCAAGATGTAAGCGGCTATTATGGCAAGGATTATACCTAAACCAAAGGTTGGAAATATCCCCATAAACACGCCGATAGCAACACCCCGGGCAATCTTATAAGGCGGATCGTCAATGCGGACAATTTTATAGTAATGGAGTTTAATCCACCGTTTAATCCTTGTAAGCCTGTTATGATTTTTTTTGTTGTTTGCCATTGTTATATTGTTTCCCGGTTTACCTCCACACCAAAATCTTTGGTGTGGAGGTTTATAATCTTCGTTGTATAAATCTTTGCCTTTTTTACGGCATCGTAAATATCGAACCCCTTTGCCATGCCTGCCGCAATTGCAGAGGAGAGGATACAGCCCGTTCCATGAATATCCTTATTTATCCTCTTTGCTTCAAAGATTTTGAAATTTTTTCCATCGTACAACATATCAACTGCCTTTTTACTGTTCACTGTTAACCGTTCACTGTTCACTGCTTTCAGATGCCCTCCTTTTACCAAAACAAATTCCGGCCCGAGCTTTTTAATCCTTACTGATGCCAGCTTCATTTCTTCCAAAGTTGAAACCCTTTTCATGCCGGCAAGGGTGGCAGCCTCGCTTAAATTCGGCGTCACAATAGTTGTAAAAGGGGGAAGCCGCTCCCTTAATAAGATTATACCCTTTTTATCCAAAAGAGGATAGCCGCTGCTGGACACCAACACAGGGTCAATAACTATTTTTTGAAATTTGGCCTTTTTAAAGAGGCGGGCAAGGGCAAGCACAATATCGCCTGTTGCCAGCATTCCGAGTTTCACAACATCTACGCTATATTCCTCAAGAAGAACCTCAATCTGTTTGACAACAAAGGCCGCCGGAACAGGAAAAACAGCCTTTACCCTTTTCTGATTTTGGGAAGTCAATGCAGTAATTACCGATAATCCGCGCAGCCCAAAATCCTCAAAGGTTTTTAAATCCCTCTGTATGCCCGCCCCGCCGGACGGGTCAGCGCCTGCTATGGTTAGGATAGTTTTTTGCATGAACAACCCCAAATGTGTAAGAAAAAAGATTTATGGAAGACGGCACAGCAAAAAGATTCAGATGCAAGGCGGTTGTAGTTTGCCGATTTATCGGCGCTCCGATGTTTCAATGCGGAGCGCTTTTAAAAACGCCCATAAATGGGCAAGCTACAGGTATGTTGACCCTTGACAAATCTGTGGCTTGCCAAAGGCAAGCCCTTGGCTTTGGCCAAGGACAGCTTTGTCAAGGGTTGAGCGCAGAAGCCGCAGCGACAACACAGCAGATGAGTTTTTGCGAAGCCGTCAAAACAAATACACAAGCCCCACCTGTATCACGCCAATCACAAACCCCAGCGCGCCGCCAAGCCATTCTATGTGGCGCAGCTCTCTGGCAATAAAATCTGTAAGCAGCGCCTCGAATCTTTTTATATCCAGATTATCTATTCTGGTAACAAGCATCTCTTTCACATTAACCTTGTCATGAAACTTTTCTACAAACGAGCCCTTTTTCTCATCTATATGGTTTATTACTTCTTTTGTAAGGAGGTATTTGATGTGATAGGTGAGGTTTTCTGAAATAAGCCCTATGAGAGGTATCTTCTTTATCTTGCCTGCTTTAAATCTATGCTCCACTATCTCGTCTACAGCCTTTTCAACCTCTTCCTTCCATTCAATTCCTTTCAGTATGGCCGTAAAATCTTTGGCAGAAACCAGTTCTCGTTCAATGGTCTTTGCAATACTATGCGCTATATCTTTTCTTCTTTTCGGGATAAGCCCCTGAAGTTTATAACCCAAGAGGTTTACAGGTGTGTAAGGTTTGAAGAGCATCTTGATTGCCACATAATTGGTGAACCAGCCTATGACTGCGCCTGTTATTGGCGGGATAAATATCTTGTAATCCATATTTTGATTTTGGATTTGAGATTTCTGATTTTAGATTTAAAATCGTAAATCCCAAACCGTAAATCTAAAATCTTTTTTTGGCAATCTCCTCCTGATAATACTTTTTATACAATACCTCCCACTCCTTGCTCCCCTCCGGGATAGGCCTTGCGATTGACCGTATCTTTCCCCTCACCATGTCGTCTACCGTATCTTCTATCTTTAAATAATCCGCAATGCCCTTCTTGGTCTCGTGCAAAACCTTGTCCTCATCTACAAAATCAACAAGGTCGTCTTTCCATATTCCATCGGTTATAAGATGTGCCAGATGTGATATCCTGTCTTCTGAAAGCCTCATAGGACAATACTCCTTTCTTTGGCCAGCTTTCCCTTTATAAGACTAAACATCTTGCGGTAATCCATGCGGCCTGCATCAATCTCTTTAGCATGCCCCTTTATTATCCCTTCAACCTCCCTGTCAAGCTCATCTTCAGCCTTGAGGTCATTGAGAAAGATGTCGGTAATCCTGTGCAGCACCGCCTCTTCGTTGGCCTTGAGGATAATAAGCTCCTTTGCCTTTAAAGTATTCAGTATACTCCCTGAAATCTTTTCAACCTGCTCCTTTGAAAGCCGCATAAGCACCTCTATAATTTTTTGAGACTAAAAAATAACACACCTTGCGAGGGTTTTGCAATGACTATTGACCATTGACAAATTATGTGTTTTGTTTTATATCAAACACATAGGCTGCTTTGTTATAGACAAAGCATAATAATTTGTCAATGGTTGACAAAACAATAATTTTTAGTCTATATTGAAAAACATTTAGAGATTAAAAATGATAAAAAGACAAAAAGACTACATCTGTTTTATCTTTGGAGTAATGCTTGTTATGGCTGGGGCAATAGCGTTCATCTACCCTGAGATTACATTTAAGAGGACAAAGACTATAAAACTCGGCCCTGTAAGCGTAGAAGAGCCGCGAAAAAAGATATTTAATATCTCGCCCTATATTGCTGTTGGTCTTATCGGAGGCGGGGTGGTGTTAATTTATATAGGCATCAAAAAATAACGTGGAAGGAGGCAGAGTATGAAAAAGATCACAATGTTTGTTTTAAAGCCTGTTGCGTTGTATCTGGCATTTTTCTGTTTTTTGACTGCAATTATCCCTGCCAATTCGTGGGCGTACCTTGTTGAATCAAATGGTTCAAGCTACTCAAGAGAGGCTGATATAAACAAGATTCAGAGAGCGCTGGAATCCAAGATGGTCAGCCAAAGGCTGTCTGAACTTGGCTTTTCTATGGATGAGATAAATGCAAGGCTTAATGATTTGAGCGATGTCGACATGCACCAATTTGCATCGCAAATTGACAGCCTTATGCCGGGAGGAGATACTGTAACTTTCATAATGGGGCTTTTGATAATAGCTATACTTGTTTTAGTTGTTTTGCAGATGACAGGCCACAAGGTATTGATAAAATAAAAATACAGGCAATAGGCGATTGGCAAGGGGGCATGAGAAAAAACTACTCCATTTTGGCGGTTTTTTCCAACCTGCAGCCCGTTGATTAGAACATATAATTGCAATATGCCGAATACGGTTTTTGAAAGATATAAAGGGATGGTTTTTGCCATCCCTTTCTTTATTTTGTTATATGGCTGCGCACCTCATGCAGATATAGTCAAGGAAGGTATTTATAAAAACCCACAGGCCGGTTTTTATATAAAAAATGTTCCCTTCTTTTCACAAGAGAGATACTATTGCGGGCCAGCCTCGCTCTCAAGTGTCATAAACTTCTATGGTGTTGCTGCGTCAGAGGAGGAAATAACAAAAGAGGTTTATAATCCAAAACTAAACGGCGCCATCTCAATCGATATTTTGAAATACGCAAGGGCAAAGGGATTTGATGCCTCATATTATAAAGGCAGCTTACCAGAAATAAAAAAAGAGATATCAGCAGAAAGGCCAGTAATACTTTTTGTAGACTTTGGCTATGGTTTTTATCCTGTAAGGCATTATATGGTAGCCATAGGATATAATGATGAAATAGGCTACCTGATTGCCCATTCCGGGACAGAAAAAGATAAAACTTTTTCTTATAGTGAAATACAAAATGCATGGGAAAAAACAGGGTTCGGAACAATTTTAATCGTGCCAAAGGGGAAGTGATGGCAGAAAAAAGCCAGAAGTCAGAAGTCAGAAGTCAGAAAATATTTTCGATTTTAGATTTTCGAATTACGAATTTAAAATCGCAAATCGTAAATCGTAAATCGCAAATCATTCTGCTGCTTTCTGCTTTCTGCATACTGTTCACTGTCTTTTCCGGTTGTGCAGGCCGTCAGATAATAATCACCAAAGACCCTTTAAAGGCTGAAGAGCATATTAAGCTTGCCCAAGTTTATGAGGCAAAGGGAGAGACAGAACTTGCGGTTCAGGAATATAAAAAGGCATTGGAGCAGGACAAAACCAGTTCCATGGCATATTTTGGGCTTGGGAATATAGCTTTTAAAAAAGGCCAGTATGCAGATGCGGAAGGTTATTATAAAAAGACAATAGAAAATACACCTGCCGATGACCTGCGAAATGCCATGTTTTACAACAATATAAGCTGGATTTATATTGAAACGAACAGAGAACTGAAACAGGCTGAAAAACTGACCCAAAAGGCCCTTGATTTAGATAGCGCAAAGATGCGCATATATTTGGACACACTTGGCGTCATATACACAAAATTAAATGAATATACAAAGGCCGAAGATGCTTTATTGTCTGCCTTAAAAAATTCATCGGATGACAAAACCGCCTTAAGGCATATCAATATGCATCTTGTTGAACTTTACCAGCTAAAGGGTGATAAAGATAAACTCCATGAAGCTGCTGAAAGGCTGAGGGGGTTAGATAAATGATATTTAAACCAAAAGACCGGCTTATATTTGCCCTTGATGTGTCATCTTTAGAAGAAGTGAAAAAATGGGTCAGACTTCTCAAAGAATATGTGGGGATATTCAAGGTTGGGAAAGAACCGTTTACAGCCTGCGGCCAAGAGTAGTGGATGTAATTCACAACGCAGGCGGCGAGGTGTTTCTTGATTTAAAATTTCACGACATTCCAAATACCGTTGCAAAGGCGGGAACGGTTGCTGCCGGTCTTGGCGTTAAGATGTTCAATGTGCATACACTCGGCGGGTTCAAAGATGATGGAGGCCGTGAGAGAGGCAGTGGATAAAACCTGTAAAAAAGAGGGGCGACCTATTATCCTTGTCGTCACAATCTTAACAAGTATGGATGAAAAAGAAATAAAATCGGTTGGGATACAGGGGCCTGTAAAGAAACGTGTTTTGATACTTGCAGGGCTGGCAAAAAAGGCAGGACTTGATGGTGTTGCTGTAACCCCCGGCATCCGCATGCCTGACTCAAAGCCCGATGACCAGCGCCGCACAATGACGCCAAAAGAGGCAATATCGGCAGGGGCAGATTATATTGTAGTCGGCAGGCCAATAAGGAATGCAAATGACCCTCTATCGGCAGTAAAAAAAATAATAGAATATGTTTAATGTGTTTTTAGATTTTTATGGATTGGATTCTTGTTTCTTCGTTAACCTTCTCCACCTTAACCTTTATAATCCTTCTTCCTTCCACATCAACTACGGTAAACCTGTAGCCCTTATGAGTTACAAATTCGCCCCCCTTTGGTATTCGTTGAAGTTTTGAAAGCATAAACCCGGCAAGGGTGTGAAATTCTTCTGTTCCTTCAAAGGGAAGCCCGATATCAGTCATGTCTCTCAGTTGTGCCGATGCGTCTATTATCATGGTGCCGTTCTTCAATCGTTCTACAAGTCCGCCCTTTTCGATGTCATATTCATCTTCTATCTCGCCGACTATCTCTTCAAGAATATCTTCTATGGTTATCAGTCCGTCAACCTCTCCATGCTCATTTACAACAACAGCCATGTGAACCCTTTTCCTCTGCAACTCTCTTAATAAACGGCTTATCATAACCGTATCAGGCACAAAATATGGCGGCCTGATAAGCTCTCTTAATATCAGAGTCTTTTGCTCCTCCATAACTTTAAAGACATCCTTATTGTAAAGTATGCCAATAATGTTTTCCACATTATTGCTGTATACAGGGTATCTGGAAAAGCCGCTCTCCACAATAAATTTAAGAACATGTTCAGGCGACGTATCTATATCTATGGCATTGAACTTGTGTTTTGGGATCATAATATCTTTGACTGTTGTATCTGCAAACTCAAATACCCCGTGAATAAGCGCCTCTTCTGTCTCTTCAAATATCCCTTTTTCCCTTCCTTCCTTAATAAAATATTTTATCTCTTCCTCTGATATAAAGGCCCCTTCCTTAAGACCTTTAGCGCCAAAGATTTTTAACACAAGGTTCGTGGACATGGTCAGCAGTTTTACAAACCAGGAAGCTGTTCTGGAAAGAAAGTCTATCGGCCTTGCAGATATTAAGGCTATCTCTTCCGCATATCTGAGCGCCAGTGACTTAGGGATGAGTTCTCCAAAGATAAGAGTCGCATATGATATGGCGACAACCACAATTCCCACAGAAATCGGTTCTGCAAGTTTTTGAACAGCGTCTATCTGGATGGACATAAAGAGCGGCTTGAGCACCTCTATGGCCGCCACGCCGCCGATGACAGATGCGAGACTGCCTATGATGGTGATTCCTATCTGGATAGTAGCCAGTAATCTGTCCGGGTCGTCTTTCAGACTGTTTACAATGCCTGCAGAACGCACTCCCTTTTTTACAAGTTCTTCCATCTTGCTTTTCTTGGCGGATATAATAGCTATTTCAGAGCCTGAAAAAAAGCCATTTGCAAAGATTAAGAGCAATATTGCTATGGCTTCAAGCCAAAGGATTTCTAAAGACATAATATACCTCCGTAAAAATGCGGATTACAGCAGCGCTTCAACGGCTAACCAGTTATTGCCGGCTCTTTTGTTTTTTTAGAAAATATAAAAAGGCTAGTATTGCAACTGACGCTATAACGAGGGCTAGAATTATGAGGCTGCTTTTGTTGACAAAGTTTACCGTATTGTCTATATGTCCGCCAAAATAATAGCCGATATATACGAATATCGGAACACTTAAAAGCGCTGCAAGAAAATCCATTAGAAAAAAATCAAATGTGTTCATCTTGAGCGCGCCTGCGGTTATATACACACATCCCCTTACCCCGGAGAGAAACCTTGCAAAAAATATTGTTCTTTTGCCGTATTGTCTCAAATACCATTGGGCCTTTGCCATCCTTTTTACTGTAAATATCCAGTTGAAACGGTGATGGTTTATAATTCCCGTGCCCCAACGTCTTCCAATAGAGTATAACGTTAAATCTCCAACCATAACCCCCAGAAGCCCTATACAAACTGTTTGCGGATAGTGGGTTAGCCCCTGATATGCAAGATACCCTCCGATGACCAGCGTTATATCTTCCGGTATCGGAATGCCAAGTCCGCACAGAAAAAGGATAAGGAACAGGCCTATATAGGTAAAACTTTCAAGATACTGAGTTAGTATAGATACGCTTCCAATCATTGTTGTTTTAACAAGTTAATAACCCTGCCCACAAGGCGGGCTGGGACAGCTTCCTTCCTCCGTCAATTGCCTCTTATCTGGTCAGTGTGGAGTTTATCAGCCAGACAATACACCACTAAATCCCCTCTCGAGAGGGGACTAAAGGGGTGTGTTGTTTGAGACGCAACCGTATGTTCACCGATACGGTGATGAGCAAAAATGCGCCGATAACCCTTGACATTGATACCCAAGTATCAATGTCAAGGGGGGCGCCCAAGCAAAGCTTGGGTCGGGCAAATCGCCGGTTTGTAACCCCCCACCAAAGATTTTCGTGGGGGTAAAATAGCGAAATTTTTAATCGCTATTTTACAGACTCAATAGGCGCTTGTCAATTAACTTAATATTCTGTATGCTATGCATCTGGGCATACCACGCAACCATAGCGACAATGCAGCAGATGCGCCCTATGTTGGATTCATAACATACCTACAATGGACTATTTGATTATAAACGGCCTTATTATTGACGGAAGCGGAAAAGATCCTGTTGAGGCAAACATCGGCATAAAAGGGGGCAAGATTGCCTCCATTGGAAAAGCCCGGCTGGATGCAAAAGAGGTGATAGATGCCAGAGGTCTCATCGTCTCCCCCGGATTCATAGACACCCACACCCATTCTGAATTCACACTGCTTGCCGATGCACGGGCAGAGGCTAAAATCTCTCAAGGCATAACCACTGATATAAGCGGGAACTGCGGCCTTTCCGCAGCGCCCCTTTATGGCGAGGCGCTGGAGCAGAGAGAGGCAGACCTTAAGGAATTGGATATAAAAGAGAGATGGGCTACCTTTGGGGAATATTTCAGCCTGCTTGAAAGAAAAGGCATTGCCATAAATTTCGCAACGCTTTGCGGTCATGGGAATATAAGGGCATCGGCAGTTGGGTACAGGAACAGAAAGCCTGACAAAAAAGAAATGGATGAGATGAAAAGGCTTTTTTCCGGGTCTCTAAACGAAGGTGCAAGAGGGCTTTCAACAGGTCTTATCTATCCACCAGGTGTTTATTCAGATACAGATGAATTAATTGAATTATGCAAGGGTTTAAACCGCACATCGCACATCGCACATCTCAAATTTATCTACACCACTCACATGCGAAGCGAAGGGGATAAGCTTATAGAGTCAATTGAGGAGGCCATCAGAATAGGCAGAGAGACAGATGCGCATATCCACATATCCCACATAAAGACATCAGGCAAAGATAACTGGCAGAAGATAGGCAAGGCAATTGAACTCATGGAAAAGGCAAAGAGTGAAGGCATAAAACTCACCTGCGACCGATACCCTTATATTGCATCATCTACGGATTTGGATGTGGTGTTGCCTTCGTGGGTATTTGAGGGCGGAAGGGATGAGGGGTTGAAACGGCTCAAGGACGGTACAACAAGACAAAAACTAAAATCAGGACTCTCATCAAAGTCTGCAGATTACTGGAAAAATATCTCTATCTCCTCCGTTACAAAGGACGAGAACAAATGGATGGAAGGGGAAAATATCTTTAATATCTCCCAAAGGATGGGCAAGGCTGTTGAGGATGCGGTTTTAGATATTCTGATAGATGAAGGATTAAGGGCAGGCGCAATCTTTTTTTCCATGAGCGAGGAAAATCTTAAAAGGTTTTTATCGCTTCCCTATGCAATGGTAGGTTCTGACAGTTCAGCCCGCTCATTTTCAGGCATTACCAGAAGCGGCAAGCCGCATCCAAGGGGGTTCGGCACATTTCCACGATTTGTAGGCAAATATGTGCGCGACGAAGGATTAATGCCACTTCCGGAGGCAATAAGGAGGATAAGCCATCTTGCCGCAGAGACCTTTGGTCTGAAACAGAGGGGATTGATAAGGGAGGGGTATTTCGCGGATATGGTTTTATTCAACTACGACAGGATTATTGACAGGGCAACATTTAATGATCCGTTTCAGAAGGCAGAAGGCATTGAGTATGTGTTTGTTAATGGTTCGCTTGCATATAAAGAGGGGAGATATACTGGTAGCCTCAGCGGGAGGGTTTTGAGATGAAGCCCCGAATCGGCATAACCTCTGACATGGAGCAGGAGCGCCTGAAACTAAAAAAGGATTATGTTAATGTAGTTAGCAATGCCGGCGGTCTTCCGTTTATAATCGCACCTACAAAAGATGCAGCAAGCATTGTTGACACGATAGACGGCCTTTTGCTCACAGGCGGCAATGACATCCCTCCGGATTATTACGGGGAAACTCTCTCTGTGCCTTCGGATATCTTAAAACCCATAGAAAGAGCAAGAATAGATTTTGAGATAAGCCTCTTTAAGGAGATGATGAAGAGGCAAAAGCCGATTTTTGGCATCTGTTACGGCATGCAGATGGTAAATGTAGCCCTCGGCGGAACTTTATATCAGGATATAGGGATTCAGGTCAAGCCTGTCCCTGTAGGTAGTAAACAGGGAGGCGTCTTGAATCACAGACAAGGCCAGCACGAGATAAAATTGATTGATTCTTTTCTTTCAACTTTCAACTTTCAACTTTCAACTTTCTCTGTCAACTCCTCCCACCATCAGGCAGTTAAGAAGGTGGGTAAGGGACTGGAGGTATTTGCCCAATCAGATGACGGAATCATAGAAGGAATATATAAAGGGAATTATCCCTTCCTTGTCTGCGTCCAATGGCACCCTGAAAGGGATATGAAAAGGGGTGGGATTTCCTCTGCTCTATTTAAAGCATTTATAGAGGCATCAAAGAATAAATGAAAAAGATGATGTTGACAGGACTTGATAATATAGAGAAACACTGGCCTAAAAAGTTATATAACTCACGGGTTGGTCTTGTAGTCCATCCTGCGTCTGTAAACAGGAAACTTGGACATGCGGTTGATGTTGCTATCAAATCAAGGCAATTTGAATTGAAGGCATTATTCGGCCCGCAGCATGGAATCCGCGGAGAGACACAGGATAACATGGTTGAATGGCAGGGATTCACGGATAAAAAGCTTGTCCCTGCAGGTGGTAAGCAGGGAACAGGCTTGCCTGTTTACAGCCTTTACAGCAAGACAAGAAAACCCACTCCGGAAATGCTCAAAGGCATTGATGCACTGGTGTTTGACATTCAGGATGCGGGCTCGCGCTACTACACATTCATCTGGACCATGGAACTCTGTATGCAGGCATGTTTGGAAAATAACAAGTCTTTTGTAATCCTTGACAGACCAAATCCAATCGGCGGGCATATAACTGAAGGGGCTGTTCTTGATATGAAATATGCCTCTTTTGTGGGGCAGAGACCTCTTCCAATCAGGCACGGCATGACAATAGGTGAAATCGGCAATTATTTAAAAGATGAATTTTATCAAAAACTTGACCTCCACATTATCAAGATGAAAGGTTGGAGGCGCAAGACGTGGTTTGACATGACAGGGCTTCCCTGGATAATGCCTTCGCCGAATATGTCCACCCTGGATACGGCCACGGTATACCCCGGGATGTGCCTTCTTGAAGGGACCATATTGAGCGAAGGGAGGGGAACGACACGGCCATTTGAGATATTCGGCGCACCATTCATAGAACCTGAAGCGCTGGCGCAGAGGTTGGAGAGATTTAAACTTCCGGGCGTAGTATTTAGGCCACTCTATTTTCAACCCACATTTCAGAAGCATGCCGGCAAACTATGCGGCGGCGCACAGATACATGTTATAAACAGGGAAAAGTTTAAGCCCTTTAAGACAGGTGCGGCAATCCTAAAGGCAGTTCATGATTTATATCCCAAAGAATTCAAATGGAAAGGACCCCCTTATGAATACGAAACCAAAAAACTCCCCATTGACATCCTTGCAGGCACAGACAGATTGAGAAAAGATATTGAAGGTGGCAAAGATTTGGAACAGATGGAAGAATGGTGGGAAGAAGAGTGCCGTTGCTTTAACAAAATGAAAAGAAAAAAATATCTGATTTATGAATAGACATGTTACAGCTTTTATCCTATCCGCCGGACTCGGTGAAAGACTCCGGCCAATTACCAACCATATACCCAAACCGCTTCTACCCATCCTTGGCAGGCCTGTACTTGAACTGATTCTGGAGAAGGTCTTGTCCTTTACGAATACTATCGGAATAAACCTGCATCACAAAAAAGGACTTATCGCTGAATACATAAATAATTCCCCATTCAAAGACAGGGCAAATATCTTTTATGAAGAACCCATCCTCGGCACAGGAGGCGCATTGAAGAATGCAGAGGCGCTTTTGTCAAAAGGAAGTTTCCTTGTGCATAATGGAGATATATTATCTGACATAGATTTGAAAAGGCTCATTGAGTTTCACAAATCAACAAAAAATATGGCCACCCTTGCGGTTCATGAATGCCCGCAATTTAATAGTCTTGAGATTGATGGAAATGGGTTTTTAATAAATGTTTTGTCATTCCCACGCAAGTGGGAATCCAGAAAATTTGGTGGTAAAGATATGGATTCCTGCTTCCGCAGGAATGACAGCACTCGCAAGGCCTTTACCGGAATTGCTGTTTATGAGCCGGAATTTCTCAAATTCCTGCCATTAGGGGTATCCAGTGTAGTTGATGCATGGCTCAGGGCTAAAGATGCAGGGTATAAGATAGGCACAATGGATGTGAGCGGCTGTTACTGGACTGACATCGGTACGCCTTCTGCCTATGCCGCCGCTGTGGTTAACGCCTTACGGGTTTCAGGCGAGACAATTTATATACATCCTGATGCAGAATGTGGAGATGTGGAAATGGATGGCTATGCGGCAATTGAAAAAGGTAGCACATTCCCCAGAGTCAAATCGCTTCGAAACTGCATCATCCTGCCAGTTCTTCCCCCTCACCCTGGCCCTCTCCCGCAAGGGGAGAGGGAACTTAAAGAAATCTCCCCTCCCTTAACGGGAGGGGACAAAGGGGAGGGTGAGGGATTCTCATTTGAAAATTGCATCCTCTGCCAGGATCGAAAAATAGATTTAGACGAATCTGAAATGCTCGGATTTCCAAAGGGAGAATCTCCACTAATAGGAGTCGGCGGTTCAGACCGCAAGTATTACAGAAGGAGAAAAAACAAACAATCGGAAGTGTTTGTGAGATACGCACAAAACGATGCAGACTTCCGTCGGCATATAGAATTTACAAAGTTTTTTAGAAAACATAATATCCCCGTCCCTGAACTGATGGAAGTTGACTATGAGAACAGGACTGCGGTTTTTGAAGACCTCGGCGACATTTCTTTATACAGTTGGTGCAAATGCAAACAGGGAAAAAGACAGATAGAGGAGATGTATCGCAAGATTCTGCACATCCTTCTGGAACTTCATACAACTGCTACAGACCGTGCTTCTGAATGTCCTATGCTTCAAGAAAGAGTTTTTGATTATGAACATGCGAGGTGGGAGACAGATTATTTTATGAAAGAGTTTGCGGTGGGAGTTAAAAGTTTTAAGATTAAAGATACAACTGAACTAAAAGACGAATTTCATAAACTTGCAAAAAGGGTCGACTTTTTTCCAAAGGCCATAATCCACAGGGATTTTCAATCACAGAATATAATGGTCAAAAAGGGCGTTCCAAGGCTGATTGATTATCAGGGGGCGAGGATGGGGCTGCCTGCATACGATGTAGCATCTATATTATGGGATCCTTATGCAAGACTTGAAAACAGCGCCAGAGAAACACTTTTGGATTTTTATATCCAGCAGATGAATAAAAAATCCGGCGGTAAGTTTAAGGAAGCAGACTTTATTGAATTCCTTAAAGTCTGCCGACTCCAGCGGCATATGCAGGCGCTTGGCGCATATGGGTTTCTTTCATCTAAAAAAGGCAAAAAATATTTCTTAAAGCACATACCAGAAGGGCTGAAATTGTTGAAGGAAGACATCCTGCCTGTAAAAGCAGAATATCCTACGCTATTTGAACTCATCTCAAACCTTAAGGTTTGAGTTACTGCTCAATTCCGATACCTCATCACGAAACCTCCACAAAAGCCACAATCCCGGAAGGGCAAAGAGTGCAGAGGCAAAGAAAAAGACCGTCCATCCTGCTGCCTCTACCATATATCCCGATGTAGGTGAAATGAATGTCCTGCCCAGCGCCGAAAGGGATGAGAGGAGGGCATACTGGGTTGCGCTGTATCTGTGGTTGCAGAGTGCCATGAGAAGCGCAACGAATGCGGAAGTGCCCATGCCTCCGGTTATGTTCTCAAATGCCACAGTAAAGACCAATATCCCGTAACTCTTCCCGGCCCATGCAAACAATACAAAAGACAGGTTGGAAACTGCCTGAAGTATGCCGAATAATAAAAGGGAATTAAAGAGTCCAAGACGAACCATGAGGGTGCCGCCTGCCAGCGCCCCTATTATGGTAGATACAAATCCGAATCCCTTATTGATGGTGCCTACATCTGTGGGTGTAAACCCCACGCCTCTTATCAAGAACGGGGTGGTCATGGTGCTTGCATAGGCATCGCAGAGTTTATAAAGGACGATGAGGAGCAGTAGAATATATGCCCTGGGGCGGGAGAAGAAATCCTTTAGCGGCCCCCATACAGCCTCCTCCAGATTTTTTGGAGGCGATGTTTCAGCAGGCTCTTTGCCAAAAAGCGCTGCGCCTATGCCTACGAACATCAGTCCAGCCATGATGAGATAAGTTGACTCCCAGCCGATATGGTCTGAAAGGATAAGCGCCAGCGCACCGCCAATAAGCATGGCTATGCGGTAGCCGGTAACAAATACACCCGCGCCCAACCCCCGTTCTTTTTCGTGCAGGATGTCGGTGCGGTATGCATCAGCCACAATATCCTGTGAAGCAGAGGTGAAGGTAACCATCAGGGCGATAAGACCAATGAGCCATAATGAGTCCTGGGGATTATTGACTGCCAATGCGCCAATCCCGATGATAAGACAAATCTGCGTGAAGATTATCCAGCCTCTGCGTCTTCCAGCAAACGGAGGAATAAATCTATCCATGAGAGGAGACCAGAGGAATTTTACGGTATAAGGCAGCCCCACAAGGGCAAATATGCCGATGGTTCGGATGTCAATGCCGCTCACGGTCATCCACGCCTGCAATGTCCCTGCAGTCAATACCAGCGGCAGCCCTGAGGAAAAGCCTAAAAAGAGGAGTACCGGCATAGTGCGGCTGGAGAATACCTGAATGTATTGGTCTAATTTCATAGATGGGTTGCCTTTTACAAAAAATTAACATAAACTGCTCAGCATTAGCAATGGATACTATGAGAAATAAAAACATAGTACTTTCGCTTGGCAGATGGACAAAAGAAGGATTAGATCATCTCCTGCAAGAATCCTCAGATATCCATGATGCAGGGGAAAGGATAGCTTTTCTCTCAAAGCATTTTCTTGGTGTTGCTTATAAAGAACCCACATTGATTGGTGGTATAAATATCCCGGAGGTCTTTATTGTAAATCTTGAAGGGATGGATTGCATGACCTTTACTGAATATATTGAGGCTATGCGTTTGTCTAACTCATTCTCCGAATTCATGGAAAATCTTAAAAAGGTGCGGTATTTTTTGGGAAAGGTAACCTTTGAGACCAGGAATCACTTCTTCACCGATTGGCTCGAGTCCAATTCAAGGTTTATTGCTGATGCGACGGAGCCGATAGGAGGCGCAAAGACCGTAAAAGTTAAAAAGAGACTAAACCTAAAGAAGGATGGAACATACATCCTTCCGGGGATTGCAGTAAAAGAGCGGGAGATTAAATTCATACCTGCTGATGTAATTGACGGTGCGGTCTTGGATAAACTAAAGACAGGGGACTATGCAGGCATGTATTCCAAAGATGATGGATTAGATGTCTCCCATGTGGGGGTTATTATTCAGACTCAAGGAGCCACTTTTCTCCGCCACGCCTCGTCTATTGCACGCAAGGTGGTAGATGAGGATTTTAAAAAATATATTTATAAGAAAGAGGGGCTGGTGGTGTTGAGACCTTGTAAGCAAGGTAGTGTGAGTAGAATTGTCGGAAAGGTGGCTAAGAAGGAGAAGAAGTATTAGGATATATGGCCATTTGTAAAGAGGGAGAATGAAAAATAATCATGGCGACAAACAACTTCAGGGAAAAAGCAAACTTCATATGGTCGATAGCGGACTTGCTGCGAGGCCATTATAAACAGGCTGACTATGGCAAGGTGATTTTACCGTTCACGGTCTTAAGGCGGCTGGATTCTGTGTTACAGCCGACCAAGAAAGACGTGCTTGCAGCGTTCCAAAAACACAAAGCCAAGAAACCTGAAGTGCTCGAACCCATTCTCAACAACGCAGCCAAAGCCAAATTTCACAATCGCAGCAAGTTTGACTTTGCTGAACTGGCTAAAGACCATAACAACATCGCCGCAAACCTCCGTAATTATATCAATGGGTTTTCAATCAGCGTGCGGGAGATAATTGAATACTTCAGCTTTGAAGATCAGATAAGAAAGTTGGACGAATACGATATGCTTTATATGATTGTGAAACGTTTTGCTGAAAGCAATGGCATTTTCAAAGATGTAGACTCCATACACATGGGATACATTTTTGAGGAACTTATCCGCAAGTTTGCGGAACTCAGCAACGAAACTGCCGGAGAACACTTTACCCCCCGTGAAGTAATACGCCTTATGGTCAACCTGCTGTTTGTGAATGATAAAGCCATTCTTCGCAAGCAGGGCATAGTTAAAACATTATATGACCCGGCTGGCGGGACAGGCGGTATGCTTTCAGTAGCCGAAGAATATCTGCACGAACTGAACCCTGACGCGAGGCTGGAGGTTTTCGGGCAGGAGATTAACCCCGAGTCATACGCCATTTGTAAATCTGATATGCTCATCAAAGGTCAAAATCCCTCCAATATCAAGTTTGGCAACACCTTTACACAAGACGGATTAGAAGGCGAAACTTTTGACTACATGTTAAGCAATCCACCTTTCGGTGTAGACTGGAAAAAGGCCGAGAAATCCATCAAAGATGAATTTGCCAACAGGGGTTTTGCAGGTCGGTTTGGAGCAGGCTTGCCATCTATCAGCGATGGGTCTTTGTTGTTTTTACAGCATATGATTTTCAAGATGAAGCGCAGTGCAGGTGGGAGCCGGATTGGGATAGTGTTCAACGGTTCTCCTTTATTTAGCGGCGGCGCAGGCAGCGGGCCAAGCGAAATACGCAAATGGATTATTGAAAATGACATGCTGGAAGCCATTATTGCCATGCCTGACCAGTTGTTCTACAACACCGGGATTTCCACGTATATCTGGATTGTGACTGATCGCAAGAGCAAGGAACGTAGAGGTAAAGTGCAACTCATCAATGCAACCGGAGCAGATAAGGAAGATAAGGACAATCCCTTTTACTGCAAGATGCTTCGCAGCCTTGGCAATAAGAGAAAAGAGATTCATGAAGAAGCTAACAGTCTCATAACCAAAATTTACGGTGAGTTTAAAGAAGGACCTTACTGCAAAATTTTTGACAACGATGATTTTGGTTACAGGCGGATAACCGTCGAGCGGCCTAAACGGGATGAGAAGGGCAACGTTGAAAAAGACCGCAAAGGCAATCCTGTGCCTGATGCTGACCTCCGTGATTTTGAAAATGTGCCGTTGAAGGAAGATGTTGAGGAATACTTTAAGCGGGAGGTATTGCCGCATGTGCCTGATGCATGGATAGACCACAGCAAAACGAAAGTTGGATATGAGATTAGCTTTACGAAATACTTTTATCAATACAGGCCGCTACGCAGTTTGGAAGAAATAAGAAAAGATATTCTGGCATTAGAAGCGGAGACTGATGGGATGATAAAAGAAATAATTGTCTAATCTTAATAAAGGGGCAGAATCGATTCCTAAAATTCCCCCTTAGTAAAGGGGATAAATGATTCGTTGATAATTCCCCCTTAGTAAAGGGGGACAAAGGGGGTTGTTATAAAAATCCATTACAATCCAAAACTGAAATCTCTTTCAAGAAGCTTAAGAAAGCAAGGCGTGTTATCAGAAGCCTTGCTTTGGCAATACTTGAAAGGTAAGAAACTCAATGGCTATCAATTTATGAGGCAAAAGCCTATTGGAAATTATATCGTGGATTTTTATTGCAGCAGACTGAAGCTGGTAATAGAAATAGACGGGGAGAGCCATGATGGCAGATTTGATTCTGATATGGAAAGGCAGAGATTTTTGGAGTCTATGGGGTTAACAGTGCTAAGATTTAACGATATGGATGTCAAAAAAGATATCGGTAATGTTTTAATGGCAATTGAAGGATGGGTTAAGACAGGTGAAACAACCCCCCTGCCCCCCTTTTCTAAGGGGGAATAAATCAGGATGAAACGTTACGAGAAATATAAGCTTTCGGGAGTCGAGTGGATAGGAAGGATTCCCGGTAACTGGAATGTTAAGCGACTAAAGTTTAATACTTATATAAAAGCACGTGTTGGGTGGCACGGGCTTCGTGCAGATGAGTTTTCTTTGACGGATGGTGTTTTTTGTGTGATGGGAACCGACTTGCAAAATGGCGTGATTAACTGGGAGAACTGCTATAGGGTTAGCGAGGAAAGATATCAAGAGGACCATTACATCCAGCTAAGAGAAAACGATTTATTAATAACAAAAGACGGCACTATAGGAAAAGTAGCGATTGTAAGAAACTTAAAGGAAAAGGCCACACTTAATAGTGGCGTATTTGTTGTAAGGCCAGAAAGAAGGGAGTATGTAACACCTTTTATGTATTGGGCGCTACAGTCTCCTGTTTTTTCTGAATACGTGAACTATACTTCAAAAGGCTCCACTATCAACCATCTCTATCAAGAAACCTTTTTTAATTTGCCGTTTGTCATACCTTCAGGCGAAGATCAAACCGCCATCGCCTCCTTCTTAGACGAAAAGACTACCCAAATAGATACTCTCATTGCCAACAAGCAAAAGCTACTAAGAACTAACATGACAAAGCCTCATAAAATTGCATATGCACAGGAAGGGGCATGGAAGAAACTTTTAACAATATGCGGCATTTTCTGCAATCTCCTCATTACGCGTTTAACCGTATTTTTGAGTTCAGCCTTAGTC